>CAZLZY010000376.1:0-2496 GCA_964564075.1 uncultured Spirochaetales bacterium | reverse complement strand
TTCATTTCCTTCAGATAATTACTTAAGAGTTTCATCTAGGATAACCCCCTACCGGTAACCTGGATGAATATCTCTTCTAATGTTGCCTCTTTCGTGTGCATAGTCTGCACATTAAATGTTTTTACAATTTCACCGATACGATTTCGGTCTTTATCATCTATGGTCTTCAATGTCTCTTTTTTCAATACACCGGCATCTGCATATTCTATTTCAACCAATTTTTGGCCATACTGCATCTTAAGATTCTTCGGGGTATCGATGAGCTTTATCTCCCCATCGATGATAAAGGCCACTCTATCGCATAGCTCATCAGCAATGAACATATTGTGGGTGGTCAGAAAGGATGTTGTACCGAAGCTAGCTTTTTCTTTGATGATTGACTTGATGATGGCAGCGATCGATGGATCTAGGCCAGTTGTGGGTTCATCGAGAAACCAGAGTTCAGGGTTGTTCATCATGCTTCGTGCAAAGGTGAGGCGATGCTTCATTCCTTTCGAGAACTCACCTGCGCGGGTATTCTCCTTCCCATCTAGGCCAACGAGCTGTAAGAGTTCCATGGGGTCTCTAGTTGGTACATCGAACAGTTTGGCATAAAACTCTAGGTTTTCTTTAGCCGTTAGCTTACTGTAGACATTAGATTGCTCAAAAGATACACCGATCTTATTAAAACGAGCATTATTGACTTTGTTAATATTATATCCTGCTACATTCACTTCTCCACTCTGCAGTTTCAGAAGTCCGGTTAGGATTCCCTGAGTCGTGGATTTTCCTGCCCCAGAAGGTCCTAAGAATCCAAATGTCTCACCTTTTTCGACTTCAAAACTGATGTTCTTCACTGCGCACTGATCATCTTCATTATACGAATGCGACAGTCCTTTTACTGATATCATGTTTCCTCCAAGCTTATGTATAGAATGCCTCTTTTAGTACATCACTGTAGCTATTGAGTTCTTCAAGAAAATGTTCTTTATCAAATATTCTATCAGACAGGTCCCTGTCTTCGAATAAACTTTTATTGATCCCTTCAAAGGTCCATTGGATGATTCTGATAGATTCTTTCACCTTAAGAGGATCTTTGAATCGTGAAAAATCGATATTGTGGGTAAAGACTTTCTGAGTATACTCAACAATTGGTATACCAAATTCTTCAGAGATAGCCTTAATCCGGTTCAAGTCTATAGAGCCGTCCTCGTTCTCATATGTTTTTAATACAAATTCATAATAACCCGGATTTTGGTCAGACAGCTCAGCTTTGACTGTAATAAATTGTTTGATCCTTTCGAAGATATCGCTCTCATCCCAATCTATTTGTTTATCCAATTCAGTGAATAGTTCTCTGATCACATGTTCGATGGTGGAATAATATAAATCCTGCTTGTCTTCGAAATAGTGATAAATAAGACCTTTGGAAATCCCTGCCTTTTTTACGATGCTATTTATTGAAGCTTTCTTGTACGGATATTTTGAGAACTCATCAACAATCGCATATATGAGTTTTTGTCGTCTCTCTCCATCCATCTGCTGTAGCTTGTTGTTCAATGTTTTTTCTCCACCGCACATTGACCAAAACGGTCAATGATATATGTTAATCTAGCACGGCTGACCGAATCGGTCAATTATTTTTTCATTTATGCGAGGATTGATCCATATGATGATATGGCCGACAAGGTAATAGGTGTGAATTCCTGATTTATCGCATTGGAACTATCTTTTAGATCATCCTCTAAAATGGAAGGCTCTGTTATTCTTATGTATGGTACATGAGGAGAGAGTTTCTACGTAAAAGAGGTTTCACATAGCTGAAGAATACGAAGGGCAGGGGGCTTAAGAAAATGCGAAACCAACAGTAAAGGGCTACTTATTTTGTGCTGCTTTCCTATGCGGTAGAGAAGACATTAACTACCACAGGTTCGTACATACTGTGATGTGATACCTTGAGGGAGTGAGAAGTGATGTTTTATTGGTATTGAGGGTGTGCGTGTGGTATGATAAATATAAAGAAGAAAAAGAATTACAGTCAACTATTTCAAATATATCGAAAGTTTTTTCATTATATACATACGAGTATTTATATTCATTTGAAATACTGGCAACACAGGGAACAAAGTTCTATTTATGTGAATATATTGAGATTTTCTATAATCGGAAGAGAATATATACTTCATTGGGAAATAAAAGTCCTAAAGAAATGAACATACATGTGCATAATTAACTGTCAAAAAAATAGGGGTTAACCAATGCCTGCACCAATTTTAATCACTAAACTGTATATACCCCCGCTTCAGCCTAACACTGTACTTCGACCTCATCTTATCAAGCGATTGAATGCATGTGAACAATGCAAGCTGACCCTAGTCTCTGCTTCCGCCGGTTTTGGTAAAACAACTTTGATCAGCGAATGGGTCGCTGGTTGTAAGCAGCCAGTTGCCTGGTTGTCCCTAGATGAAGAGCATAAAGATCCCATACGTTTCCTCACATACTTCATAGCAGCCTTAC
>CAZLZY010000375.1:2001-2522 GCA_964564075.1 uncultured Spirochaetales bacterium | reverse complement strand
GCTCTCATCATAGAGAAAGAGTCCGTTAGATAAAGCTATATTGACCTGTATCTCCTGAGAAGTACATGCAGAGGGAGCAGTCCTTCTACTTTTACCTCTTTTCGTCTCCTTCTGCGTGACCCCACAAGCTGCCCATAGAAGATTTGATAGCTTCTGGTAGGTAAGGGCTTCCTGTTTCCACTTCCTCTTTGTTCTTCGCTTCTCAAAAGCCTTCATCAATGGGAACTCTAGGTCGAGGTTAGGAGGGGGTGATTGAATTGATTATTTCATATAAGTTCCTTCTATTAAATAACTTATTTGAGCATAGCACAAAATAATGCTAAGGATTGATTACAGTCCCATGAATGTTAATATTTCTATCATATTTCAAAAGATCATCTATAGAGAAGTTTCTCATAAGATGATTTGACAGAAGCCTAACTCGAGGATACTATTATATTACGTAGTATAGAACGTTCTTTCTCTCCAATCATTGGCCCGAGGAGTACGTATGGAATTGAAGACCACACATATCCCCCACG
>CAZLZY010000375.1:0-1991 GCA_964564075.1 uncultured Spirochaetales bacterium | reverse complement strand
TACCGCCAGGATTCCGGCTTGAGCAGCGTGGTGAACTAGAATACCTCATTATTGAATCTGTTTTTTGCAAGCATGGGCATAATCTTTTAGTAGATAGTGTCAAAATTCATGGTGAACCTTCCATTAGATTACATGTCACGATCGGTGGACAGACTGGAACAGTCTTTGTTGATGCCTTCTGGGGTTCTCATGCAAAACTGTACAGTTTCTTACCGGCACACTTTGTTGATACTCAAGTAGTAGAGGCTTTCTGTCCGGTATGCGGTGAATCTCTTATGGAGAGTTACCCGTGTCAACAATCCGGTTGTGATTCAGGCGAGGGTATCATTCTCTATCTGCCAGGCAGTGAGAATAGAGTACATGTCTGTGCACGTTTAGATTGTCCAGGTCACCATTTGGATATTGTTGATATTCCTGAAGAGGTTGTTGATACGATCAGTGCCATTAACTACTTTGGGATTGGCTCTTTCGAAATATTTGGAGATTAACTATGAATTATGTTAAGATTGCGGCTGATGAATGTAAGGGCTGCCGCGTGTGTGTTAACACGTGTCCTAATCATTGCTTGATGATTGGAACTCGAATAAATAGACTTGGCTACCAGCACGCTGTCTTTCATGGGTTCGATTCCTGTACAGCTTGTGGTCTCTGTTACTTTTCCTGCCCTGAGCCAGGGGCGATAACCGTCTTTAAGGATGAGAGTCCGGAGGTTAGTGATGAGTAAACAGTTGATGAAAGGAAACGAAGCGATCGTTCATGGGGCCCTCATGGGAGGAGCCACCCACTTCTTTGGATATCCAATAACCCCTGCAAGTGAGATAGCACATGCTGCTGCACAATATTTCACCGGTTCAGGTAGGGTCTTCCTCCAGGCTGAATCTGAAGTGAGTGCCATCAATATGCTCTATGGTGCAGCAGGTACCGGAGCAAGAGTGATGACAGCCTCATCAGGGCCTGGAGTAGCTCTTATGGGAGAGGGTCTCTCCTATATTGCAGGAGCTGAACTTCCCTGTGTCGTGATAGATGTACAAAGGGCAGGTCCTGGACTAGGGAACATCTGGCCTGAACAGAGTGATTATAATATGGTGATCAAAGGTGGGGGCCATGGTAATTATCATAATATCGTATTAGCCCCGAACTCAGCATTAGAGATGTTCGATTTCACTCGAAGAGCTTTCGCTCTTGCAGATAAGTACCGTATCACCGTCTTCATCTTGAGTGATGCCTATATCGGACAGATGATGGAAGCTATAGATATCTCAGGAGAGGTCTCACCAGGGTCCCGAAAGGATTGGGCGGTCTATGGTGATAAGTCGAGTAGAGATAATCTTATCACCTCTATCCTCATGAACCCGAAACTTCAGCAGGAACATAATGAGATGTTACAGAGAAAATATAAGAAGATCACAGAGGAGTGCGTGGAGTTCGAGGAGATCCTCACATCTGATGCAGAGGTGATATTCGTCGCATTCGGTATCTGTTCTCGTATTTGTATGAGTGCGATCAAACAGCTGCGCCGGGATGGGATCTCTGCAGGTATGTTGAGACCTCAGACACTCTATCCATTCCCCAAGAAGAGATTACATGAACTCGCTCAAGATGGTAGAAAGTTCATCGCAGTAGAACTCAATGAGGGGATGATGGCTGATGATATTCGGCTTGCAGTAGCATGCCACTCATCTGTATTGAGTTATCGTTGGCTTGGTGGTGTCATACCGACTGTGGAAGAGATCATCATAAAGACCACACAGGATATGAGAGGAGGTATCGATCATGATTAAACATCAGAAACCGAAAGCCTTCTATGATACCTATGAACGAAAGGGACCAGGACAGAAGGTCACTCATTACTGTCCTGGATGTGGACATGGGACAACGCAGAAACTCATTGCAGAGGCTATCGATACCTTGGGCATCCAGGATAGGGTAGTCTTCAACTCACCTGTGGGTTGTGCCGTGTTCTCCTATTACTACTTCGATACGGGGAACGT
>CAZLZY010000374.1:0-2524 GCA_964564075.1 uncultured Spirochaetales bacterium | reverse complement strand
ATTGGTCAAGAGACTCAAAGCAGATGGTACGAAGATCACCTGTTATTATGGAGCCTCTGGGCATGAGGATGATTCCCCGAAAGCCCTCTTAGAGAACGAACTAGGTGAGTATGGGGACTTTGTCCCAGTATATGATAACGGTGTACCAGGGCGTGTGATCGCCGAGATGGAGAAGGATCTAAAACTCTCTGATGATTGTGCCTTCTATACCATAGGTCCTGAGATCTTCATGAGTATAGCGGCTGATAATATGAGTAGACGAGGTGTATCAGATGATAAGATCTTCCTCTCGATGGAACGACCGAGTCTCTGTGGGATCGGAATGTGTGGTGAATGTGCCTGTGGTGATAGATTGACTTGTCAGTATGGGACTTTCGTTCGACTTGATTTCTTAAAAGAACATGCTCCGGAGCTCTTATGATAGACCCTCATGTTCATTTGAGAGATTGGGACCAATCTAAGAAAGAGACACTTCTTCATGGAATTGGTACGGCATATCGTAGTGGTATCAATGGACTGTTCGAGATGCCCAACACCTCTCCTGTGTTGACCGGGAGGGTTGTGATAGAGCGTAGGATAGCTGATGCACAGAAAGCTCTAGAGGCTCTCTCTTTGAGCTCTGAAGATCTTCTCTATGGACTCTATGTAGGACTTACACAGGATAAGCTGCAGAGAGCAGAAGTACTCGGTCTTTATGAAGAGTACTTCCCGACTATTATCGGATTCAAACTCTTTGCTGGCCATTCAACCGGTAATATGGGGATCACAACAGAAGCTGCCCAGCGTGCTATCTATAGGCAGCTAGCTGAGACCTCCTACAAAGGGATCCTAGCCGTACATTGTGAGAAGGAGACTCTGATGCATCCTGATCTTTGGGATAGCAGTAGACCTGAGACTCATGGTGAGGCAAGACCTGCGGTCGCTGAGTTGCAGTCTGTAAAGGATCAGATTGCTCATGCTGTTGAAACAGGGTTCTCAGGGAGCCTCCACATCTGTCATGTAAGCCACCCTGATACGGTTGATCTGATAAATGAGATTCGAAATACTTCTTTACCATTTACTATAACCTGTGGAGTGACCCCCCATCATGCACTACTCAATAGTGAAGAGGTTGATCATACGGGGAACCTTATGAAGATGAATCCTCCTCTGCGGGATAAGAGTGCTCAAGAGAGGCTTTACTTGCAACTGCTACAGGGTAAGATTGATTGGATAGAGAGTGATCATGCTCCTCATACACTTCAGGATAAAGCTGACGGAGCCTCAGGTATCCCCGGATTCACCGGGTATGTGAAGCTTGTTCAGCGTCTCTTATCAGAAAAGATAGATCAGGAACTCCTTAAAGACCTTATTGGTCGAAGATTCCTTGAAGTGGTCGGAATATCAGTATCAGATGAACGATTCTTCTCTATACCTGAGAGATTCGATCCCTCAATCGCTGATGACTATCCCTGGGATCCCTTCAAATATCTTCTAACTTGATCAGCTCTTCACGTAAACCAGCGATGGCCGCCTCAGTCCTATCAGATACCCCAAGCTTAGTGAAGATCATACTGATGTAATTTCGTACAGTCCCGGTTGAGAGAAATAGCTTCTCTCCTATCTCGCCGTTTGAAAGACCTTTAGCTATAGAGAGAAGGATATCTTTCTCCCGGTCGGTAAGAATGATCGTTGAAGGTGTTCTCATACCTCTTCGAAGCTGTACGAAGGGTAGTAATTTTCCTGCAACTGATGGGTCGACGTAAGTCTCACCTTCGACAGTTCCCTTGATAGCATCGATGAGTTTTTCTTTTGGTGTATCTTTTAGCAGGTACCCAGAAGCTCCTGCTTTTAGGGAATCGATCACCCATTGGTCATCTGCATAGGTCGTTAGGATCAATATCCTAATAGAAGGATATGTTCGTCTGATCTCCTTTGTTGCCTGGATCCCATTCATGATTGGCATCTTAAGATCAAGAAGTATCAGATCAGGTAGCTGTGTTCTCATCTTCTCTAGTTGGTCTATGAGGTCCTGCCCATCAGTTGCAGTACTGGAGACTTGTATGGTCTTATCAGTACCGAGAATGGTCTGTAGCCCCTCTCTGACGATATCTTGATCATCACAGATGATTATCTTGATCATGTACCACTCCTATAGAGTAGTCGTAGTATAGTACCTGATTCTCTATCCGGTCCTATCTCGAATTCAGCTCCGATAGAGCGAGCTCTCTCTTCCATGATAGACATTCCAAAATGGTGTGAATCATTGAAGTCTATTGCGTGTAATCCCTTCCCGTCATCGCTTATAATCAACTCTGTTTCCTTCATCTGCAAGTCCTTCAATGATATTACCACATGGGTAGCCTCTGCATGTTTTATAATATTCTGCAGTGCCTCCTGTATGATCCTATAGGTCCCATGGATCACCTCATATTCCCAATGAGCGATATCCTTATCTATGGTAATAGTAACACTAAAATCACCTCTGAGTTCGGCATCTCGAGCGATCAGCTTCACAGCCTCTTTGAAACCGACTTCGATAAGA
>CAZLZY010000373.1:0-2538 GCA_964564075.1 uncultured Spirochaetales bacterium | reverse complement strand
TTTCCTTTACCATTGAGATCTCAGAGGAGAATATCTTTTACGCCATCGAGGATCAGACCTGGTCTATAGGCACATTTCTTGACTGTCTCTCTAGTAGAGACCCCAGTCAGGACCAATACAGTATCGATCTCTGACTCAATACCCGATAGTATATCAGTATCCATTCGGTCCCCGATGATCACCGTATCTTCTCTTTTGCATCCAAGGATCTTTAGGGCATTTCTCATCATGAGAGGATTAGGTTTTCCTACGAAATAGGGAGTGACCCCTGTAGCTAAAGCGATGGGAGCTATGAGTGCTCCGGTAGCAGGCATGATCCCATTCTCGATAGGTCCGGTAAGGTCAGGGTTCGTCCCAATGAGTCTTGCCCCCCTCTCTACTAAGTTAACAGCATGGGTCAGAGTCTCAAGGCTATAGGTTCTTGCTTCACCCACTACTACATAATCGGGATTCATATCATTCATCGTATAGCCTGCTTGATACATGGCATTGATCAATCCCGCCTCACCGATCACATAAGCTGATCCATCAGGGATCTGTCGCTGAAGGAACATCGCAGTCGCTAAAGCTGATGTATAGAAGTGTTTCTTATCGATCGAGACTCCCAGTCTTGCCAGCTTCTGTTGGAGCTCCAAAGGGGATCTCTCACTTGAGTTGGTGAGGAATAGATACTGTTTATCATTGTTCTGAAGCCATTCTATGAACTCCCGAACACCATCAAGTAGGAGGTTCCCATGATAGATGACTCCATCCATATCACAGATGAATGCTTTCTTTTCGCGAATATTTTCGAGCGTAATCCCTAATTGTGTCATATACCTAGTAAAACCTCTCATAAAAATTAGGATATGTTCTGTCTACCTATGATATACTATCGCATGGCTAAGGAATTTACAATAAGAGAACCCTCATCTACCACTTCAAAGCAGCAGATCAACAAGATCTTCATCCTGATATATATAGCTATGTTGGTGCTATTCCTCATCCTCTCCATAGGTTTGACCTTTATCTTTATCGAGCATATCAGATCTCTTAGTTTAGAACATTCTGCTATCCTAGAAGAGCAGGTACTAGAAGAGAGAAAGAAGTATATTAAAGATATCGTAGACTCCACCGTCCAGGAGATAGAACATGACCTCAGTGTGAATTCATCTGTTTCGAACTTCTCATTAGATGATTTCAAAATACAGATGGCCAACAGGATCCAAGAGATCGATCTTTTGGATAATGGGTATATCTTGATCGATGAGATCCTAGACTATGAGGGTGGAGATGATTATGCTTTTCGACGAGTTCATCCAAATCTAGTTGAAACAGAAGAGGTATTCCTCTCAACAGAGATTAGCGATATAAAGGGAAATAAATTCTATCTCACAGAACTTGAAGGGATCAAAGCTGAAGGTTCACTCTTCTTCTCCTATTGGTTCAATAAACTTAACTCAGATATCATAGCAGAGAAGATCTTCTATGCAAGATTGATCCCAGGTCTTGATTGGATAGTTGCGACCGGAGTCTATTTGGATGATATCGAGGCACAGATCGCGCAACAAGAAGAAGAACTAACACAGGCTCTCAGAAATATCATCCTAAAAGCTATCTTATTCTCTTGTGGAGTCTTCCTCATAACCTTGCTTTTAACTTTTATGATCTACAAGTATATCTCACTCTTATTATTAACCTACCACCATAAGATTGATACAGATCAAAAGGAACTGAGAAAGTATAATAGGAAACTTGAAGACCTAGTCCAAGAGAGGACCATGGAGATACGTAATACTCGTGCCGAGTATCAGGACCTCTATAACGATGCCCCCGACATCTATTTCACCGTAGAAAGCTCTTCTGGAAGGATCAATAAATGTAATTATAGGTTATTACAGATCTTGCAGAAGAGATATCCACCTGTCATTGGTAAGCAGTGGATGGAACTATTCATAACACAAGATAACAAAACGCTAAAAGAAGCTTTTGCTATACTTATCAAGGACGGTTCTATCTATAATCTTGAAGTGAATCTTAAGAATGGTAAGAATGGTGGGTTACCCGTACAGATGAACCTAAAACTCGTAGAAAACTATACGAAGGGTTTACAGACATTCCAAGCGACCTTGCAAGATATTTCCCAGCGGAAAGATGTGGAGAAGAAGAATATCGAGCTTCAGCTAAAACTCCAAAAAGCTATGAATCTGGAATCCCTTGGTACCTTAGCTGGTACGATCGCTCATGATTTCAATAATCTTCTGGTGCCTATCATGGGATATGCTGAGATTGGTAGCTATGGAGTTGATGACCCTAAAAAGAACTCTGAATATTTCAAACATATATTCACTACGGCTGAGAAAGCAACTCAACTGACCTATCAGATCCTCATGTATAGTAAGACCCCCTTCACTAACCTCAACCTGTACGGGATCAATGATCTTATTGCTGAATATCACGAAACCGCCAAATCGGCAATACCATCAACTATTCACCTCTCCTATGATCTAGATGATAAAATACCGATCATCAACTGTGACAAGAATCAGGTCGAACAGA
>CAZLZY010000372.1:0-2543 GCA_964564075.1 uncultured Spirochaetales bacterium | reverse complement strand
GGTTGAGACCCTCTTTAGGACCATCATCGCAGATAATACTCTTATGGATTTCACACCAAAGCTGATTGTTGGAGAGCTTACCTCTTCACACATCATCTTTGATTATGAGAAGAAGAGCATATCGGGGATCATCGATTTTAGAACTTCAGGACTTGCTGACCCAGCATTTGATATCGCCTATATCTTCGAACAGTATGGTGAGTCATTCGTCGAGATGCTGCAAGAAAGTTATCAAGGATCGAAGAAACTCATGAAACGAGCGAGATTCATCGCAGAGACTCTTCCCCTGCAATGGGCACTTGGAGGAATGAGAACAGGCAATCCCTACTGGTACCTGGTCGATCTTGGGAGAGAGAGAGGCTTCAGATCAGCCTATATCAAGGGCTAGCCGAGTAGACCTGCGATAGCAGCACCAAGTATCGGTGAATGTTCAATGGTCACGAACTCATAATACCTACCAATCTCTTTTCTTAGGAACTCATGCAGATACCATTCCGTATAGTTCTTCAGATTATGAGTCTTTGCGTAGGTAGTCCCATCAGCATTGATACATATCGGATGTCTTGGGTCTATACCCTCACCTGACTTCATCGCTGTTGCAGCAAGATTCACGGCAGTCAGTTTAGCTGCCCTCTCGATAACACCATCGAGAAGACTATAGGTGACTACTGCATCATCTGTAGTGGCACAACAGCCTGCTAAGGCCTTACTAAGATCGTAGGGAGTATGGAGGAAGTCATCCATGACAATGGTATTCATAGTCGGGAGCTTTAACGCGAAAGCTTTGGCGAACTGAGAAGAGTAGAGACCTGATCTGATCCCTTCAGAGATCACAGCATGGCCGTAGGCTCCAAGATATGCACCAGAAATGAGCTTCTCAAAGTGATAGACAGAAGGATCCTTTGTCTGAGCAAAATAGGCTCTATCAAAATCAGTAGCAGGAACCTCGAAGTTCCCCGATTCAGTATTGATGATCTGTGAATGATCCCGATCAAGTCCGGGGATCCTCGTGATATTCGCATGAGATTCGATATAACTGGTGTTCGTCCCTGTTCCAAGGATGAATCCGATATAACCACTATACGGGATCTCACTCTCTTGAGCCTTACCAGCTAGCAACGTAGCGACTGTATCATTGAGTAGGGTAAGATCCTTTTTGCCCGCAAACCCTCTTGCTGACATATCATCGAGTAATTCTTTCCCTACAAATCTTCCTATGACCTCAGGAGCTTTGATCTCCTTTGAGAAGACAAGGAGTCTTCCATCACGATCACTCGTAATATCAGCAGCATAGGAAAAACAGAATCCGATCTTACTACTCTTATTAAAAACCGGCTCGACAGCATCTCCGATCTCTTTGAAGAACTCTTTAGCACTCACCTCATAGGCAACACCAGGCATACCACGTTTGGTAAAATCTGAGATGACAGCTCCTGAGTCAGTGGTGAAGTTCACCACTGCAGTGCGGAGATTCGTACCACCAGCATCTATGACGATGACATCGGTGTCTTTCTCGATAGTATCCTTTAGTTCAATATAGGTAGGTATCATCTTCAAAGAGGAATCATCACCTTCAAGTCCCCTCTTCATCTCTTCAAGAAAGCATGAGCAATACGTTGCTGTAGATACAGTGGTAGCATTCACTCCGATATCTGATAAGAAACCTGATGCCTTTTCTCGAATATTTATCATAAGCCCCTCCTACTAAACCGGTTTACTAATTGTAGTATTCTAACAAGATTTATGTTACTTGTCCATATTAAAAAAAGGACCCCAATAATTTGGGATCCTCAGAAATGAGTAATGAGTAATGAGTAAATATGCTCCGTATAACAGCTACAATTAAAAATAGGTGTAGTCTTAACTATCTCTGCAACGCAACTACACATATACTATATTACATCAGAGATTTGTCTATTATACTCAAGCATGAGAATTTATTAGGAGGTAAAAAAAGTACAATTGCTGAGTTTTTAGAGTTCATTGTTTGATCGACCCAGACTGAAGATTACTACTGAATCCAATAGTGTAGTGTGATCTATCTACCTAGCTTAGTCTATTAGGATATGACTAATTAGCTCTTTGAGATTAACAAGGAAGATGATTTACGATATATAGGTATCTCAAAAGAGTATAGAACTGACCCTATTGTACAGTTAGAGATGTGTCACGTAAAGAGCATATTGAGGTTCATCTTCTTGTCTGTTTTACGGCATTGTCGATACTTAGGATATTGGTTCAACTACTCCTGGAAAGATATGGGGCTGCTCAGATTGCAGAACGTCTGAGAAAAAACAACTGGAACCTACAGAGAGAGTGGATATTATCTATTTGATCATGTGCTCATAGCATTGGGAAAGATCTAGGACTTAAGTAAGAATTATCTTACGAAGGCAGGGATTCTTTCGATGAGTAGAAATGTCATTCTATTTCTTCGTATTATTGCAAGTTATAATGTTATTAATTCATTTTAACTGCAAAAATCAGGATATATCGAGTAAGGTAGTAGAGTGAACTAAAATCACTCTACTATCCTTCTCAGG
>CAZLZY010000371.1:0-2566 GCA_964564075.1 uncultured Spirochaetales bacterium | reverse complement strand
CAAAAAAGATGAGAAGGACCTGTCCTTCGCATTTACCAATGATCTTGATTTCGTTGCACTCTCCTTCGTAAGAAATGCAAAAGATGTCATAGCTCTGAAGAAGTTCATGTTTAAGAACTTCGGTAGAAAGATACCTATCATCGCCAAGATAGAGAAACCAGAGGCTGTTGAAGATATCGATAATATCATAGAGGAGACTAGTGTCATCATGGTTGCGAGAGGAGACCTTGGTGTGGAGACTTCACCTGAAGAGGTCCCAATGATCCAGAAGACTCTCATAAGAAAGTGTAATCTTGCTGGTCTTCCCGTAATAACTGCTACTCAGATGTTGGAATCAATGATTGAGAGCCCTAGACCTACTAGAGCCGAAGCCGGTGATGTTGCCAATGCCATTCTTGATGGGACTAGTGCAGTCATGCTCTCAGGGGAGACAGCTGCAGGAGCATTCCCTCTTAGGGCAGTTGAGATCATGAAAAGGATCATTGTCCATACTGAAGCAAGTCTTACCTACCATAGACTCGTCACAGACCAAAGACTCAATCGAGAAGATATCGAGATCATCAGGAAGAAGAGTACGACCGAAGCGGTAGGTGTTGCCACTGGAGAGCTTGCGATGGAGATAAAAGCAGCCTATATAGCCTGCTTCACCCTCTCAGGAGGTTCTGCAAGACTGATCTCGAAATTCAGACCTGGAGTCCCTATCATAGCTTTCAGCCCGATCAAACAGACTGCACAACAACTAGCTCTCGCCTGGGGTGTCACCCCGATCATCATCCCCCAATTAGGATTACTCGATGAGCTATTAGAGATCGCGCCGAATTATCTTCTTGCCATAGGATACGTCAAGAAGGGTGATACTATAGTCATCACTGCAGGGGTTCCGGTAGGAAGCCCGGGAAGGACCAATATGATCAAAGTAGTGGAGCTCTAAAATGATCAGGGAACAGAAGAGGAATCACATGAATAAACGTATTTTACTTACCAGGCTGATACTCTTCGTATGTATCACCCCATTATCTGCTGATCCCCTCTGGAATACGGCAGTCTCCTACTTCTCACATGCTGATGATTGGTACGCCTCGGGGATGGAGACGGTGTCCAGACAGCTTGATACGAAGGGGAAACTCAAAGAACTCTGGGAGATAGAATTCATCCTTCCACCAGGCAAGGATGAAGATGACTGGGAGATGATCAAAGCTTATAAAGATGGACATCTGGCAACAGACAAAGAGCTCAAGGGAAGAGACAAGGGTATGCAGAGTGGTCCTCCTGGAGGGTACTTCGAAGGAGTGGAGACCTTAGCCCTAGACACTGATGAAGCAGAACGAGTTCATGCTGTTAATACTGGAAAGACTGTTCGAATAGATGGAGAGAGCGTTCTGGTCTACTCCTTCACCCACACCTATCAAAGTGGTGCAGAGACAGCTGGGGAGGTGTTCATCACCTCTGAAGGATTTCCTGTAACATTGAACTATTCCTTCACGAACCTTCCCTTCTATATGAAGAAGATGAGTAACCGATTCTCCTTCTACAGGGAAGGAGAGGCAGCAATAGTCCAGACCATGTGGATGGATGGAGATGTATCAATCCTTTTCTTCAACATGAACTTCCTGACTAAGATAACATTCAGTGATTACCAGAAGAGGCAGATCTGACTAAAGTCATGAAAGCTCCTTCTCCAATGCCCAATTCACAGCATATTCTGCATGAAGCAACGTGGTGTCGTATACGGGTATACTCACGTCCTCCTGTTTGATCAGAAGCGGGATCTCCGTACATCCGAGAATAACCCCATCTGCTCCGGCATCGGCCATCTGCTCAATGATCCTCTTGAACTCAGATCTTGAGGACTCTTTGATATTCCCCTTACAGAGTTCTCCATAAATGATCTCATGGACGATGTCCATATCAGCATCATTCGGGATCATAACATCGATATCATGGATATCTTTCAGTCTACCTTTATAGAAATCTTGTTCCATAGTGAATCTGGTTCCAAGAAGACCGACGGTCTTCTTCTTCTGTCTTTTGATCTCCAAGGCTGCTGCATCTGCGATATGGAGAAGAGGGACAGAGAGATTAGCTGAGACCTCATCGGCCATCTTGTGCATCGTATTGGTACAGATAAGGACAGCCTGTGCACCAGCA
This sequence comes from uncultured Spirochaetales bacterium, assembly GCA_964564075.1. Lineage (GTDB taxonomy): Bacteria > Spirochaetota > Spirochaetia > CAKZLE01 > CAKZLE01 > CAKZLE01. Next base: position 418 of record CAZLZY010000371.1, on the reverse strand, counting down.
GATTCCAGGTTCTTCGCTGCCTCTATCATGATCTTCGTAAGAGCAGCCCAGTCCCCTAGGTGTTGCAGGACTTCGATCTCATGAAAATCAACTGAGTAGAGCAGTACCTTTGCTGAATGCAACCCTCCCAACTCCTCATTGATCATCTTATTAAGTAATCTATAATATTCTGCTGTTGATTCCCAGCTCATTCCCCCGACAAGTCCGATGCACTTCATGATTCCCTCCTAGAAAGACTTACTAAAAGCAATAATAGCATACGGAATATATCATATTATGTATGTATATCTGGATCTAGGAGCTTATGACGCTTCTTTCGATATTCAAGGATAGGTCTATCCCCCTGAATCAATTGTTCTCCCCCCTTCAATACACTTGCAGCAGGCACCTGTGTTGTTACGACCCGGCGATCCTGATG
>CAZLZY010000370.1:0-2569 GCA_964564075.1 uncultured Spirochaetales bacterium | reverse complement strand
ATCGGATTACCTGGTGAAGAGGCAGAGGGAGTGATCCAAGCAGTCCCATTCCTAAAAAGGTATAATATTAGAGGATCAGCTCAGGTCGGGAAACATGTTGCAGTCATCGGTGGCGGTAATGCTGCAGTCGATGCAGCAAGAACAGCTCTCAGACTTGGAGCGGAGACGGTAGAGATCATCTACCGAAGGACTCAAGATGAGATGCCTGCATATGAAGAGGAGATCTCTGAAGCATTGCAGGAAGGTGTCACCATATCTTGCCTCACTCAGCCTGTCGGGATCAAGAAAGACGCTGAAGGGAAAGCAGAGGGTGTGAACTGTCTGAGAATGCATCTTGGAGGTTTTGACGCATCTGGACGTAGACGTCCTCAATCAGCAAAACAGGAACAGTTCACTATCACTGCAGATCAGGTCATCATGGCAATTGGTCAAAGATTGGATCTATCTACCTCTTTAGGCGATACAGTACTGGAACTGAATGATAAGAAGTTCATCTATGCAGATCCTGTTACGGGTGCGACATCAGTAGAGAATGTCTTCTCAGGAGGAGATTGCAACAGTGGACCTGCATCAGTGATAGATGCCGTTGCAGCAGGAGAACGATGTGCTGTTGGGATCGATCAATACCTCACTGGAGAGGATCATGCATTCTGGCGAAATGAGCGTAGCATAGAGACTACATTCGATCCTGATGAGGAGCCGAGCGCAGATGTGCGAGAATCGGCAAGCCAGATCCCACTCGATAGAAGACGGAATAACTTCGAAGAGGTAGAACAACCATGGTGTGAACCAGTAGCACAGAGACAAGCTAAACGATGCTTGCGTTGTGATTATGGTAAGCACATACGTGAAGAAGAGAAGGAGAATGCTCATGCATAGTCTATCTATAAATGGAAAACACATAACCGTCCCAGTCGATACTACGATACTAGCTGCAGCTAAACTATTAGGTATTCATATACCTACTCTCTGCTTTCTAGAGAGTCTCAAACCTACTGGAGCATGTAGAGTCTGTGTCGTTGAGATAGAGGGAGCAGCGAATCTTGCAGCAGCCTGCTCCTCACCCATCAGAGATGGCATGGTCGTTCACACCAATAACAAACGTGTCAGAGAGGCACGAAGAACTGTCGTAGAACTCATGTTGAGTGAACATGAGGGTGAATGTACCACCTGCGATAGATCAGCTGACTGTGAGCTCAGAGCTCTTGCCACTGAACTTGGTATTACCACGATCCGATATGAGGGAGAGAAGACGAATAAATATATGGATTACTCTACTCCGGCACTCTATCGAGATGCAGGAAAATGTATTAAATGTAGGAGATGCGTACAGATCTGTAATGAGGTCCAGCATGTCGGAGCACTCTTCCCTCAATACCGTGGGTATGAGACGACCATTGGCCCAGCCTTCACCTCACCTCTTGATAGTGTATCCTGTGTCCAGTGTGGTCAGTGTGCCGCAGTATGTCCAGTAGGGGCTATCGTTGAGAGATCTCACATCGATTACGTATTGGAAGCTCTAGATGATCCGAAGAAGCATGTGGTCGTTCAGACTGCACCAGCTATTCGTGCAGCACTTGGAGAGACCTTCGATCTACCTCCAGGTACTCTCGTGACTGGCAAGATGATCACAGCCTTAAGAGAACTCGGCTTCGATGAGGTCTTTGATACTAACTTCTCAGCAGATCTCACGATCATGGAGGAGGGGACAGAACTATTGACTAGACTGAGGAACAAACTCCTACTCGGAAAAGAGGATGTTGCCCTTCCCCAGTTCACGAGCTGTTCTCCCGGTTGGATCAAGTTCGCAGAATATAACTACCCAGACTACCTACCAAATATTTCATCTTGTAAGTCTCCACAGCAGATGTTCGGAGCTATAGCGAAGACCTATTTTGCACAGAAGATGGGAATAAGACCGGAAGATATGACAGTTGTCTCCATCATGCCCTGTACGGCGAAGAAGTTCGAAGCCCATCGAGCGGAGATGAATGACAGTGGCGTTCGTGATGTCGATTATGTACTGACCACAAGAGAACTTGGGAGACTGATCAAGATGTCAGGAATCGACTTCCTCTCCTTAGAAGATGGACAGATGGATAGTCCTATGGGTATCTCATCAGGTGCTGCCGATATCTTCGCGAACACCGGTGGTGTCATGGAAGCAGCACTAAGAACCGTATATGCAGTGACTACCGGTAGGACTCTTCCTACAGAAGATCTCCATATCAAGCCACTTGCAGGACTTGAGGGAATCAAGACCGCTACTGTCGTTCTCAAAGACCTGACAGCTGACTGGAAGTTCTTAGAAGGCGCAGAGGTTAAAGTCGCTGTTGCTCATGGACTCGGTAATGTAGCTAAACTCATGGAGAGGATCAAAGAGAATCCAGATGAGTTCCTCTTTGTTGAGATCATGACCTGCCCTGGTGGATGCATAGGTGGCGGAGGCCAGCCGAGATTCACAACCAATGCTATCAGAGAGGCTCGTATAGCAGCGATCTATGCAGAAGATGAGGGGAAGACACTCAGACAATCTCATGAGAATCCTGCAGTCGAGACACTCTACAAA
>CAZLZY010000369.1:0-2570 GCA_964564075.1 uncultured Spirochaetales bacterium | reverse complement strand
CGAACTCTTCAGAGATCAGAACTCCCATCCAGTAGTACACATTGGCCCACAGATAGGATTGTAGAGCAAAGCTCCCCTTTCCCTCTGAGACATTCTTGTCTCTTAAAGCAAAATAGGAGCCGTAAAGAGATGCGTTCAAGGTAACGAGTTGACCTGATAGAAATACATCCTCAGCTGTCTCATAATCTTCAAAGATATCATAGAGATCTATAATCCCATTCAGATAGAGATAGTTCCCTAAGGAGATCAGTTGAGAGCTGGTGATCCACCAGCTTAATCCTGATGTTATAGGATAATCAGCAGCCATTGCAGCAGACCCTGCAAGACCGAGTCCAACTCCAGCAAGACCGGTGACACCAGAGGTAAGAGCCCCCTCATCGATATCGAAGAGAGTCGGGAGCATCATTGCCGTATAGGTAGTGGTTGCAAGATTCCTTAGATAGAATGGGACGATACCAGAATTGTCTACCTGATTCTGTAGCTCATATAAATACTCCTCGGCCCTCTCAACATAGGGTGAGCGAGGATAGGAATCTACGATCCTTGAGAAGGAGGTCTCTGCATTGACCTCATCTTCAGAGATGATAGATTCGAGTCCTTCGATATAGAGACTCGCAGCTTCACTCTCATGATCTGCAGCTGTGATGACCGATAGAGATCCTACCAGGAGGATAAAGGTGAGTACCAACAGGGATCTTTTCATAGGACTACTCCTTATTTGCATCAAGTCTACCATAGGAAAGCTGATCGATAAACCATTTCTGTACAGCAATCAATCGTTGGGTGAAGGAGTTCGTGAGGTTCACCTTGTACCCAAGGATCGATATCTCACGAGGAAGGTCTGCTGCTATTGCGAGAGAATAGATGAGGAGCCCCTCATCTACCGGAAGGATCTGAACATAGATACTCATCAGATCAGATCTCACAGCTGGAAACAATCCAAAGACCTTCATATCTGACCTATTTATGATACGAACAGCGATCTCGGAGGAGTTCGTCCAGTAGGTATACTCATAGAAGTTCCCTCTGAAGGAGGTATCATCCTGATAGACGATCATATGATCTTCAGTGGGAAGCTCTGATACTATCGGGTCATCCTCTCTTGTGTTATTTCCAACTTCAGAGACGACATACGAGGTGGAGATCAGCTTAGCAGGGATATCCCCTCTTCTATGTGAGATATACATGATACCTTCTTGAGTAGAGACCGAACGGAGGGTATTGAATAGAGATAGCATCATACCCTCAGCTGCAGTTGCTTCAAATCCTAAAGGATATGGGATGAGAGAGAGGCATTCGATACTGAATAGGGATTCTGATTCATCTGAGATCACGAGATGGTGATCAGTCAGAGAGCCAGGGATAAGCAGTTGCAGTTCATTCCCCGTCTCACTCCCAGATCTCAATTGTTCTCCATTAAGTAACGAAGCTAACTGTTCATCAGTGAGGTGTTCGAGATAAGACTCTGCTTCTGTTGCAAACACTATACCCGTAAAGAAGAGGAGCCCTATGCTCATCAGGCTAAGAAGCTTATATGATTTCTTCATGCTGACTCGTATTATACATGATTTATCATATAATTTCAGAGAAATGGGATACTATTGCTTCCCCCTTCTCTTACTGCTTCTCTAACGTAAAGGTCACGAAGCGAGTCCCCATGGAAGAATCATCATAGAAGGAGATCACCATCGTACTCCCAGTAATGACAAGATGGGCATAGTTGCTATTCCCAACATAACTCGGTTCATCCTCATGTATCAGAATGGTATAGTGAAAATCATTCTTACTCACTCTAGTCATCGAACCCCTTTCAAACAGAACATCCTGATCATCAAAGAACTTATACTCCTTACCCGTTGTGAATTCTAATGTATGGTGAGGCGTCATGTTATCAGGATTTGCTGTGATCAACCAACTCCCAACCTATTGGTCCGTATAGTCCTCAAGACTCAATAGAGTACAGGATACTGAAAAGATAAACATCAGTGAGATTATTACAAGAGACAGGATTCTTTTCATCATTCCTCCCAATAGTAACATCGTTGAGGAACATGCAAGTGAATAATTGCTACTACACCTATATCATCAGTATAATATAACGTAGTGAGAAAGCAATGTTTGCAGTTTGATTTTGTATCGTAATATGAGGGAAAATAGAAATAAGACTATACTACGCTAGTGGAAATCGTTCTTTAAAGACGTCATAGCCATTCTTCAGGGTAATATCCATCAATTTTGATGTGGAAGATCTACTTATATCTTAATGAATCGAGCAGGTATTTAGCATATGAAAAATTTCAGGTACATCGAATTGCTAAGTTATGGTATCATAGGTATATGAGAATCATAAAAGTAGAGACAAAGGCCCACATGAAGGAATTTGTGAATCTACCAAAACATATCTATAAGAATAATCCCTACTGGGTTCCTCCATTATGGAATGATGAACACAGGGCATATTATGCCCAGAATAATGTCATGCTCCATAATAACGAACATCAGCTATTCATTCTTATAGATGATTCAGACAAAACGATTGGAAGGATACTTGTCTATATTGATACCTCTTT
>CAZLZY010000368.1:0-2586 GCA_964564075.1 uncultured Spirochaetales bacterium | reverse complement strand
AGATGCACCTTGCTTGGGAACTATAGATAAGTAGGCGAGAATGGTTAAAACCATAACCGAATTACCGGGGGGCTAGCTATTAACGGCTAACTTCAGTAATCGCAATGGTTGCTCGATCAATGAGATCGACCAATCCACAGAGTCCTTACAACTGGGAGGGCTCTTTAATAAAAAGAAGGAAATAGTATGAATACTGTCTCACCCCAAAAACTCTCTTTCGAAAGTTTTAAGAAATATGGTTGTTTTCAGAATATGATCGATCCGAACGAGGTTCAGATCGGTAGTGCCCCTCTTGAGTTCTTTCGAGATATGGTTCCATTAAGACTTGATAGCGGTAGAATTCCTATGATCAGTGTTAACCGAGTTGAAAAACGAGAGTTGATCATCAATGTTTGTGAATATCATGATTGTACTGCCGAAGGCGTGATGCCTATCGATGGTGATGTTCTTATGTTCGTTGCTCCTGCTACACCGGGAGGAGAATTTGATAGTGAATCAGTGGAAGTATTTGAAGTTCCCAAAGGGACTTTTATAGCACTGAATCCTGGTGTCTGGCACCATGGGTGTTTTGCAATCAATAGTGATTCAGTGAATATACTCATTGCTCTACCTGAGAGAACTTATCAGGTAGACTGTATCGTGAAAGAGCTCAGCTCAGAAGAGCACCTACAAATAATCTAATATTTTAGATAAGAGGCACTAAGGTATCTATTTAGGAATCGATGTCATACTTCCTGAGTTTGTTATAGAGAGTCTTCCTACTGATATTCAGTGCTTTGGCCGTATAGGACTTATTGAAGCTATGATCTTTGAGTGCCTCAAGGATAGTGTTCTTCTCGATCTCACCGACTGAGATGGTCGAAGATGTCCCGTTCTGATGAGTCTTAGTTATGATGGGTCTGAGCAGTAGATCCTCATAGGTGAAATCTCTCTTTTTAGGGTGGAGGAGTAATGCTGATTCAATGACATGTTTCAGCTCTCTGATATTACCATGCCAAGGGTAGTTTTTCATCTTAACTATAGCCTCAACAGAGAAGCTAGCTCTATCTCTACAGTAGTAACTGCAAAAATAATCAAGGAAGAAATCAAGGAGAAGGGGAATATCCTCAGTTCGTTCTCTAAGAGGTGGAAGTATCATCTCGATCCCACTCAGACGATAATAGAGGTCATCTCGGAAAGTTTTGTCCCCGACCATCTCTCTCAGGTTCTTATTGGTCGAAGATACGATACGTGCTTCGAATGGTATGGATTTGACACCTCCGAGACGTTCAAAGGATCTCTCTTCGATGACCCGTAGGAGTTTTGATTGAAGAGCAAAACTCATATCACCGATCTCATCAAGATAGAGTATCCCGTTACCTGCAAGTTCGAACTTCCCAGCCTTTAACTTCTCTGCACCTGAGAAGGCTCCCTTCTCATGTCCGAAGAGTTCACTCTCAAGGAGATTCCCTGGGATTGCAGCGCAGTTGATCGCGAAGTAGGGCTCGTCCTTTCTGTTGCTACGTGTATGTATCTCACGAGCGAACATCTCTTTCCCCGTACCACTCTCCCCAAGGATCATGATCGGCATAGTCGCATCAGCGACTTTATCAATGATATCTAATAGTTTTTTCACTTTGCTATTAGCGGTGACGACTCCACCGTTTCTGATATCTGACATCATAGCGGTAGAGTTCTTCTTGAGGTCTAGCCTTTGATCGGGAGTCCTCTTGTGTTCTTCAGCCAATGAGGCTTGATCTAAGATCTCCTGGATCTCATTGTTATTGAAAGGTTTACACAGATAGTCGTTAGCTCCATGCTTCATAGCTTCAACGGCTGTCTCTACTGAAGAGAAAGCGGTGAGCACATAGATCTTCGTCTTGATATCCCCGACTCTTTTCAATATCTCGATCCCGGATATATCACCAAGTTTCAGATCTATGAACGCTATATCGTAGGTATTCTTCTTCAGCATCTCAACTGCCTGTGTACCTGTAGCAACGGTATCTACTTCATGTCCCTCTATACAGACGATGGTCTTAAGGCCTTCTCGGAGGCCCTCTTCATCATCACAGACAAGTACTTGTAACTTAAACACTCTTCGTATCTCCCTCAGAGATCAGAGGTAGGGTGACCATGAAGGTGCTGCCTACTCCCAATTCACTTGTAACTGTTAAGGTTCCTGCATGTCTCTTAATGATCTGTTTAGAGACAGCGAGGCCCAGGCCCATACCATCCTCTCCTTTATTAGAGAAGAAGTCATCAAATATATGATGTTGGGTCTCAAGAGTCATCCCTATTCCGTTGTCTGTGATATTCACTCTTACATGATCTTCACTGACGTCCAGGGATACTTCGACTTTGCCCTTGGTATCTTTAGGGATGGACTGAATGGCATTATTGATAATATTAAAGAAGACCTGTTTGAGATGGTCTCTATCTCCATGAACGAATATAGCCCCCTTCTGTAAAGGGGTAAAATTTGCTTCTATATCCTTCCTGAGGAACTTCAACTCGAAGAGTGAACAGACCTTCCCAATAAGCTCATTCATACTGATGATCTTATACTCTGGGCTCTGAGTCTTTCCATAGTCAAGGAGAGACCTG
>CAZLZY010000367.1:0-2604 GCA_964564075.1 uncultured Spirochaetales bacterium | reverse complement strand
GATAAAAGCTTCAGCAAACTATCTTTAGTGTATGGTTTTCTTAAAGACCCAGTAAAACCATATTTTGGAGGATTTGTAATAACCTCATTTTTAAAAAACCCACTTACTGAGAAAACGGGGAAGTTCACCGGACCTAAATTTTGGAGCGTTTCTTTCCCACCCATCCCACCTGGGATAGTGAGATTGAACAAGGCAGCCTTAATGTTTTTCATTTGTGGATAGTGTTTTATTACTTCCAAACCATCTTTGAATGCCAAAACATCATACCCTAATGATTCAAGCATCATCGATAGGTTCTTTCGGTTATGAGCTCCATCATCTAATACGATAATCGTTCCAGAACCAGAATAACCATAAGAAATCAAATCTGATTGATTTTTTTTACAGGATTCAACAGCGGGAAGGTAGATGTTGAAGGCTGTACCCTCATACTCCTCTGATTCTACGGTGATCAATCCAACATGCTGATCGATGATCGCATAACATGATGCTAACCCTAACCCGCTACCGTTCTCTTTCGTGGTATAAAAAGGGTTAAATATCTTGTATATAGAATCTTCATGGATGCCCATACCGTTATCAGCGACAATAATATGTACGTACCTACCATCAGTTAAACCAGGAAAGTCTGATGATTGAATCTCCTGATTCTCAGCAGCTATCACTATTTCACCTTGTTCAATAATTGCCTGTTTCGCATTTATAATGAGATTATGGAGTACTTGTTTTATCTGGCCCTTATCAAATGAGCAGTTCCAAAGGTCACTTGGCAGGTTAATTTGATAAAAGATACTCGTGCCTGAGAGAGCGAACTTTGCTGCATCCTTGATCACCGGTAATATTGGCTGTTCGCGAATCTCAAGATTCCCACCTTTTGCAAAGGTGAGCAACTGTTGGGTAAGATTTCGAGCATCATCAAACACTTCCATAATATTATCTAAGTACTGCGAACAATCCTCATGAGATTTGACGCTCTCTTGTGCTAATTGTACATATCCGAAGATACCACTTAACAAATTATTAAAATCATGAGCTATACCGCCAGCTAGGACGCCTAAGGATTCTGATTTAGCCATCTGATTGATATGCTGCTGTTCACGGAATTGTGCAGATATATCACGAATGATGACTACAGTACCTACCAATAGCTCACCATCGAATATCGGATTGAATGTAGATGAGATATGATAAGACGTATCCTTATCAATCTGAAGAATTGTATTCCTCGGTAAATCCAATACGTGCCCTGTTTCTAGCACCTGTTGAACGAGCGCAGAGCGCCTCAGTTTTGTCTGATTATCGATTATGTTAATGACATCATCAAACTTCTTACCGACAATCACACTAGAACTAGGCGAATACATGTTTTCGATCGAAGGATTGATCTCTAGGATCTTCCCATTCACATCAGTTATGATGAGTCCGCTACTGATAGAGGATATAGTTAGTTCATACAGATTCTTCTGATGAGCTAATCGTTTTTGATCCTGGTAGTTCGCAATCGTCTTAGCCAGTAATTGTGTCAAAGTCCCTAAGAAATAGGTCTCATGTTCTCCCCACTTTTTATAAAGTGAACAATTATCAAATCCGATGAATCCCCAGAGTTGTTTATCTACAAAAATTGGTAAAACATACACAGATAGTATGTTTTGTGTTCTCAACATCTCAACAGTAGAATTATCGGGAATATCTTCAATATCTGCATAACAAATGAACTCATTATTCTCTAATTCATTCAACCACCAGATAAAATCATGCATTAGTATATTCTGCAACATCATCTTCTGAGAAGATATATCATTCCCACACCATTCTTGTGTATTACTCATAGTCTGAGCTTCATAATCGATCTGAAAAATATAGCATCTACTGATATCACACAGCTCTCCGGTCTTTTGGAGACACTGGTTCAAATAATGATTCAGATCAGTGAAACTCTGGGCTTGATTTGAAAGTTCCAAAAGCAACTTTTCACTTGCTAATTGCTTTGACAACTGTTGTTCAGAGACTATGCGTTCAGTAATATCTGAAAAAAACAATACGGTATCCTTTGTTCCAGGAATTCTATCTCCATGGGCTAATATCGTATGGTAGGTATGATCAGCAAACATGATCTCAAATTCATAAGTATCTGGGATATTAGTATCATCATCTTTCATACGCATCGCATGAAAGGTTGATAATCGTTTGAAATCTTTAGGTTTTACCAACTTTTGCCAATTCTTCTTGAAATAATCCGATTGTAGTGAAAACCCCGTTACTTTTTCAAACTGTCTATTAACTTGGATGAGGTTAAAACTCTCATCGACTATGACAATAGCAGAGGTTGAATTTTCTAAGATAGCTTCCAATAAGAGTTTCGAATCAAATAACTGTTCAAAGGAAGGCTTCACTTGTGAGACCTCTACACTTATAACAGAATAACCACAAGGGTTGTGATGTATATCAATATTCATCATTGCATGAATGAAGCATGGGATTGAGGTCTCTTCATCTGCTATCAGCTGGCCCTTAAAGTTCAAAGAATGGGTACAATCACTGTTATTCAGCGTATCAAGCAATCCCTGTATCGACTCATTGGGGCTACTTGTCCTAAACATTCCT
>CAZLZY010000366.1:0-2609 GCA_964564075.1 uncultured Spirochaetales bacterium | reverse complement strand
CCCTGAGAAGGATAGTAGAGTGATTTTAGTTCACTCTACTACCTTACTCGATGTTCAAATCCTATAAGGAGGTACGTATGGAGCATATGTTTAAAGGAAGGACATTGGCAGTCATCAATGATCTGTCCAATGAAGAGAGACTGTATCTGTTTAATAAGACGAAGGAGCTCAAAGAGGCCGTTATCAAAGATGATCAGGAGCTGTTAGCGACCTACAGGATCGATGACCCGAACTTCGGTATCTACGAGGTCTTTCTTGAGGATAGTACGAGAACACGGGAATCTTTCAAGAATGCTGCTAAGTTCCATAGAGTCAAATTATCATCACTGAGTACTGACAGTTCCTCCTTCAATAAAGGTGAGAGTTATGCTGATACCTTCAACACCCTTACAGGATATGATAACCGAGTGTTCATCATACGAAGTAAACTAGAAGGTGTCTGTAGGTGGCTACAGAGTGAGACTACAGGATTCGCTGAACGAAACAACCTGCCTTTCAAACCCTCTTTCATCAATGCTGGTGACGGGAAGCATGAACATCCTACCCAGGAACTTCTTGATGAATATACCTTTCTAGAAGATAATGACTGGAAGACCGACTCCATTCATATCGCCCTTGTCGGGGATCTCTTTCATGGAAGGACCGTTCATTCAAAAGCTCATGGGATGACGATCTTCTCTCAAGTGAAGATTGACCTGATCGCTCCAGAAGAGCTCGAGATGCCAGCATCTTATATCAACATCATGGAATCTCATGGGTATGAGATCAGATGTTTTTCCTCAATCGATGAGTATCTAGCTCAAGCTGATGTAGCAGACAAATGGTACTTCACGAGACCTCAGCTTGAGAGGATGGGTGACCGGATCCTTCAGAAACAGGAGGAGTTACGTAAGAGTATCACCTTCGACCATGATCATATGGGATTGGTCGCCGAGGGAACGAAGTTCTACCATCCACTACCAAGACATAAATCACATCCTGTGATCCCGACATTCTTGGATGAGACACCATTCAATGGTTGGGAGAGACAATCTGCGAACGGTATGCTCGTCAGGATCATCTTACTAGCTCTTTTCAGTGGAAAGATCGGAGAAGATTTCATCCCATCTGAGAAATCCTTCATAGCAGATAAGAAGAAGGTCGAGTTCATCGAGAAGGTAGCCCCAAAGGTAGTGAAGAAATCTGCTCAGTATTCAGAAGGCGTACACCCAATCACGAATGGGATTGTGATCGATCATATCGGTACGGGTGATACGACTAGTGAGATACGAGCTCATATGACCTCGATCACTAAAGTCTTAGGACTGAATGGGAAAGGTGGTGAGTGGGTTTCGACCTCAAGTAATAGAGAAGATAGGTATAAGGGGATCATCTTCAGACCGGATTTCAAACAGTTCGATATGAAGTCCCTTAAAAGGCTGGCAGCTTTAGCTCCTGGATCGACTCTGAATATCATCGAAGATGGGAAGATTATAGAGAAGTACCGGATGCATCTGCCACCTAAGATCTATAACTTCGAAGATCTAGGGTGTAAGAACCCGAACTGCATCTCTCATCGAGCACACGATGAGGGCGTACCGGCTTACTTCTGGAAGACAAAGGAAGAGACCTTCGTCTGTGAATATTGTGGAAAGCTCCACTCATTTAAAGAGATTTGGAACTAGGGGAATAAAGAGATGAATACAGAAAGAATACAAGAGATACAGCAGACGATAGGATTAGCCTTGGCACAGAGAGCTTTTGGCCTGGGAGCTATCAGACTGAATACGGAGAACCCCTTTCAGTGGGCTTCCGGGTATAGGATGCCAATCTATAATGATAATAGACAGTTGCTTAGAGATGCAGAGGTCAGAGCTCTCGTAGCAGAAGGATTCTTTCAACTGTTAGAGGCAATGGAGTTCACTCCAGATTCAGTCGCTGGGACTGCAACAGCAGGAATCCCCCATGCGACGACTCTTGCAGACAGGATAGGAGTACCTCTGACCTATATCAGAAGTACTAGCAAAGGACATGGCCTGAAGAATGCTATTGAAGGGCTTCCCATCGGTGGGACGTATGAGGGACAGAAGGTCGCTCTGATCGAAGATCTGATCTCAACAGGTGGAAGTTCTATCAAAGCAGTAGAGGCTATCACTGCATCAGAGGGAGAGGTACCCTATTGTCTAGCGATCTTCACCTATGGACTCAAAGCAGCAGGAGATAATTTTGCAGCTCTTGCTCCTGCTTGTACCCCCATAACCATCCTTACCTATGATATCATGGTAGAGGCTGCAGTGAAGACCGGGTATATCGATGAGAGATCAGCACACTTGCTGACACAATGGAAAGAAGATCCCTTCGGATGGGGTGAAGCTAATGGATTCCCTAAGGTAGAGAGGTAAGAGAATGAGTGAAGAGAGAAGTTATCTTGATCTGTTGAAAGAGAGTCATGCCCATACAGGCTCACTAGTATGTATGGGATTAGATCCGATCGTAGAATTTCTACCAGTACAGACCGATTCAGTGAGAATCGACCTGAATACCTTCTACCGGACCATCTTCAAGGAGATGAATCTCCTAGGGATCTATCCTGGAGCATTCAAACCGAATATCGGATACTACTGTGCACT
>CAZLZY010000365.1:0-2618 GCA_964564075.1 uncultured Spirochaetales bacterium | reverse complement strand
GGACAGTCCGTTGCCAACCCGTTTCTCTCCATAACCGACTATTTCCGAGAAGAGATCATATATTAAAGGGGTCCACCATGAAAGATAGAATCATGATCACGATAAATTCAAGCAAAGTCGAAGTCGATGCGGGGATGACGATATTAGATGCGGCTGAAGTATGCGGGATAGTGATCCCGACTCTCTGCCACCATAAAGATCTTGGTATTGCAGGGAACTGTCGAATGTGCCTTGTTGATGTGGAAGGTTCCCACCTCCTGCAGCCCGCCTGTGCGACCATCATTCAGGAGGGGATGGAGATCAAGACGAACTCACCACGAGTCAGAAAGACAAGAAAGGAGATTCTTAGCCTACTTCTATGCGAACACGATAATAACTGCCTTCGCTGTGCGAAGAATGGTAATTGTGAACTGCAGGATCTTGCTATCGAATACGGTGTTGACGGTAATGAGTATATGCATCTAGAGCATAGCTATACGACTGATATCTCCTCCCCGGCAATAGTGAAGGATGACTCGAAGTGTATCCGCTGTCAGCGCTGTGTCCGAACATGCGAGGAGCTTCAGGGAGTGAATGCTCTATCGGTCATTAACAAAGGTGGTGAGCTTAGGATCTCAACATTCATGGATAAACCCCTTCACTATGTTATCTGTACGAATTGTGGCCAATGTGTGAACCGCTGCCCTACTGGGGCCCTCACTGAGAAAAGCTATATCACAGATGTCTGGACGGTCTTAGATGACCCGAATCGTCATGTAGTCGTACAGACTGCACCCGCGGTCAGGATCGCCTTAGGAGAAGCTCTGGGGTATCCTCCTGGTGAACGTGTTACGGGGAAGATGGTATCTGCTCTGCGGGCACTCGGTTTCGATAAAGTCTTCGATACGAACTTCACTGCAGACCTGACGATCATCGAAGAGGGAACAGAACTCCTGCTTCGTCTGAAACATGAGATCACCGGTGAAGGTAAGTCCTATGGGCCCCTTCCCCAATTCTCCTCCTGTTCGCCTGGTTGGATAAAATATATAGAACATGAATTCCCTGAGATGCTTCCCCATCTCTCAAGCTGTAAGTCACCTCAGCAGATGTTCGGAGCACTTGCCAAGACCTACTATGCACAGAAGATGGGAATAGATCCCTCTTCTATAACCGTTATCTCCATCATGCCCTGTACCGCTAAGAAATTCGAGGCCGGACGTCCTGAGATGTACGACAGTGGCTTCAGAGATGTCGATTACGTCCTGACTACCAGGGAACTAGCTCACATGCTCAAAGAGGCTGGGATCAGCTTCAGTAAACTCCCAGAGGGAACCTGTGACAGTCTCCTAGGTACGTATACAGGAGCGGCAGTCCTATTCGGAGCTACCGGAGGAGTCATGGAGGCCGCACTTAGGACAGCATGGGAGATCGTGACCGGTCGTGAGATCCCCTTTGACAACCTAAAGGTAACACCAGTTCGTGGTATGGAGGGGATCAAGAAGGCCTCCATAAAGATCGAAGGGTGCCTACCTCAATGGAGTTTTCTTGAAGGGGTCGAGCTCAAAGTCGGGGTAGCTCACGGTCTTGCGAATGCTGGGAAGGTGATGCATATGGTTGAAGATGGAACAGAAGATTTTCATTTCATCGAGATCATGGCATGTCCGGGAGGCTGTCTTGGAGGCGGAGGCCAACCGATCAAGACAACATTTGAGATCAGAGAGAAGAGGATGGAGGCGATCTATGCAGAAGACAGTGCTCAAGCGGTCAGGAAGTCCCATGACAACCCTGAAGTGAAGAGAATATATGATGAGTTCCTCCTCGAGCCCTGCGGAGAGAAATCACATCATCTACTGCATACGAGCTATACTAAAAGGGAGAAATACTAAGCGACCATCAGTTGATAGGTACCTCATTCGATCATGCCAGGTTCTCTATGGATTCCTAGCTACCTCATAAGTTAGGATCCTGTTCCCATGAAATACCTATGTAACTGAACTTTTTTATGTGAAAAACCCCAGTAGTTCTATAGAATAAGAGCAGTCGGTCTCACATCAAGAAGGAGAGCTACATCAATGAAGATAGTCATGGTCATCAACTCAGAACTCCCTGTAGGTCTGATAGCAAATACCACAGCAGTCCTTGGGGTCAGCCTGGGGTACCTCCAGCCAAATATCATCGGAGATGATATAACCGATGCATCGGGCCTTGTCCATAAGGGAATCACTCATACTGCTATCCCTGTTCTTGCTGCTGATACCTCTCAGATAAGAGAGCTTCACCTGAGGGCACAGGATCATCTAGACATACAGATCATCTCATTCTCTGATGTAGCACAAAGGATCCACTCCTATGATGAATACACAAGAGAGCTCTCAAAAGCAGAGACTCATGAGATTGGCTTCTCAGGGATCTGTCTGAGAGGTAACAAAGCTCAGATCAATACATTGACAGGAGCTCTACCATTGTTGAGATAGGGTTGGTCCTATCAATATTCAGACCACTACCAGCAAGAAGGTCTCATAACAGCTAAGGCTAACGGGTATGTAGCTTTCGCATGAGAATCATGGAGAGTCATGGACATAAATGAAGATGAGGAGGACTACCAAGAGACGATACCGTAATTCAAAGAATAGACCAAT
>CAZLZY010000364.1:0-2625 GCA_964564075.1 uncultured Spirochaetales bacterium | reverse complement strand
AACGAGAGAATCTAACATGCAGGATCTGTGTTCATAGGAGCATGGACACAAGAATCTGCAGGTGATTATGCATCTGGAACGAATCATACCCTTCCGACCTCTGGTTGGGCACGATCCTTCTCTGGTGTGAGTCTTGATAGTTATATCAAGAAGATCACCTTTCAGAGGATCACGAAAGAGGGATTGCAGTCCATCGGTCCAGTGATAGAGACCATGGCGGCGGCTGAAGGTCTTGGCGCTCATAAAGAGGCCGTGACGATACGATTGAAAGCGATAGTTGATGGAGAGAAGAGATCATGAGTAGAGTCGATGTTGATATAACAGCGCTGCTGCGAGAGAATATAAAGAGTATGAAACCCTATTCTTCAGCGAGAAGTGAGTTCTCAGGAAAAGCCGAGGTCTTTCTCGATGCGAACGAGAACTATCAGGACTTCCTTGGGGGAGAGGGAAGAAATAGATATCCAGATCCGCTTCAGCGAGCAGTGAAGAAAGAGATCTCATCGGTATTCGGATTGGATAGGAAGAATATCTTCTTAGGGAACGGTAGTGATGAGGCGATCGATCTGCTCTATAGAGCATTCACCGATCCGGTGACTGATAAGGTCGTGGTCATGCCTCCGACCTATGGAGTCTATTCAGTATTCGCGAATCTGAATGCGGTACCTATGGTACGAATCGACCTTGATCCCTCCTTTCAAATAGACCTTGAAGCCATCGAAACAGCAATAACACAGTATGGTGAGAGCTTGAAGCTCATCTTCATCTGTTCTCCTAATAATCCGACAGCCAATGATATTGACCGTAAAGCGATCATCACGATCCTAGATTCCTTTCCTGGTATCGTCGTAGTGGATGAGGCTTATCAGGATTTTAGTAGGAGAGAGAGTACCTTGGATCTTCTTCCTGATTATAAGAACTTAGTAGTCCTCAGAACCCTGTCAAAGGCTTGGGGACTAGCAAACGCTCGATTGGGGATGGCTTTCGGCCATGAAGATATCATCTCGGTGTTCACCAATATCAAATACCCCTATAATATCAGCGGACCAGCTCAGGAGACTGCGCTGCGGGCACTTGCAAAGAAGGCTGATGTCCTAGCTGGTATAGCTGAGATCATAGACTCCCGAACTCAGATGGTGGGTGACCTTAAGGATCTCTCATTTGTCGAGAAGGTATTTCCTTCAGCAGCGAACTTTCTCTTAGTAAGAGTGACTGAGGCTGATAAGCTCTATACGAGTTTGAGAGAGATGGGTATTATCATACGAAACAGGACGAAAGAACCTGGTTGTGAGAACTGCGTGAGGATCACGATAGGATCAGAGCCAGAGAACAGGGAACTGCTGAAAGCTATGAGAGCTTTGGAGGGAATGATATGAGAACGATACTCTTCATCGATAGAGATGGAGTCATCTTAACAGAACCACCAGTAGACTACCAGGTGGATTCCTTTGAGAAATATGAGCTGGTACCCGGAGTACTCGGCGCTTTAGCAAAACTGAGAAAGACTACTGAGGCGATGTTCGTCATGGTGACGAATCAGGATGGACTTGGAACAGCTTCCTTCCCAGAGGAGACCTTCTGGCCGGTACATGATCACATGCTCACCATCTTGAAAGGTGAGGGGATCATATTCGATGCGATCCACATCGATCCGACCTTCCCAGAGGATAATGCATGGACAAGAAAACCCGGTACCGGGATGCTCGATGACTATATTGATGGGGATGGGACAACCTATGACCTGTCCTCCTCCTTTGTGATCGGAGATAGACCCTCAGACCTAGAACTTGCGAAGAATCTTGGCTGTAACGCTGTATGGTTCACTGATGAAGAGCTCTCGAATGATAATGTAGGACTACAGGAACCCTGTTCACTGATCTCGAATGACTGGGATGAGGTAAGTACCTATCTTCAGTCGAGACTGTTAAGACGAACTGCCGAATGTATGAGAGAGACGTCCGAGACGAAGATCTCCATCAAACTCGATCTTGATGGGACAGGTGAGTCGAATATATCAACGGGATTACATTTCTTTGACCATATGCTCGATCAGGTGGCTAGACACTCAGGCTGTGATCTGAGTATCGAGGTCGAGGGAGATCTTGAAGTAGATGAGCACCATACGATCGAAGATACTGCACTGACTCTTGGGAAAGTCTTCCTAGAGGCTCTGGGTGATAAGAAGGGTATCTCCCGTTATGGGTTCCTCCTTCCTATGGATGACTCACTTGCTCAGGTAGCGATCGATTTCTCAGGTAGACCTTGGCTCGTTTGGGATGTCGAGTTCACCCGAGATATGATCGGAGACGTACCATCTGAGATGTTCTATCACTTCTTCAAGTCCTTCTGTGATGAGGCTCGTTGTAATCTGAACATATCAGCACACGGACAGAACTCTCACCATATCATCGAGGCAGTCTTCAAGGGTTTTGCCAGAGCGATAAAGGGTGCAGTAGCTCGTGACTATGAGAATATGAGACTACCTTCGACAAAAGGTGCATTGTAGTAAGAGGAGATCAAACTAATGAGTGACCGTATAGCGATCGTCAAATATAATGCTGGGAATATTCAATCGATGACCTGTGCGCTACGCAGATTTGGTATCGAGCCAATCCTCACTGATGATCC
>CAZLZY010000363.1:0-2626 GCA_964564075.1 uncultured Spirochaetales bacterium | reverse complement strand
GAACCACCCAGAACTCATTGAAGTAGAAGGTTCTTCGATCTCTGATGCAAAGGCCAAGAATGCAGTTAACCAATTCAAAAAGAGAGGTGTCGAGATTCTGTGCCTGTTAACAGGACCAGATACTGCTGGGATCCTACAGCAGATGGATGATATCGATATGCTGACGATCATAGAACACGGAGAATATCTTCCGACATATCATGACCAACTCTATGGTAGTCTGAGTATTGATTATAAAGAGATATGCGATCAATTGTTTTCTACTTCAATCAATTCATCGGATAGTGTACAATTCATAAGATCAACAAAGGGATTCTTTCCCTATTAGGAGACGCTTCAATGGTTAATAAACGTAAGAAGACAATTATATGTATGATGATACTGCTCTTGATCTTGATATCTGGAGCATATGCTGTAGACAGCTCTTTCGGTGCTCATATTTCAGGAGAGATCGCTCCCGATGGCACTTTTCAGCTACACCCAGGTATTGATTTTAGATTCATTGGTGGTAGAGGAATCATAGGCTCTGAGTTCACCGTTGGTTACTATCCTTCTAACTCAAGAGGGTATCTCGATTCAGATGGTTCTTTTGAAGTGAGTGAAGTATTGATGGCATCTGCCTATGCACTATTTCAATTATCTTGGGATTATGGTGATATGGCTGTTTATATGGGGCCTGGTACTAGCTTGTATTATATGCCACAGGAGGTAACACCCTCCGCGAATTCTACACTCTTAGAAGATAATCTGATCCATTGGAAGACAGGTTTTCTTTACACACTCTATCCCGCTCAGTTCTTTGCAGAAGCTGAGATCGATATCTTTTTTGATTCATTCAAATTCGATATTCAACATCCTCATATCTCATTAGGCGTATCATTTCTGAAGTAGTGGTGGGAATAATCTCTGGAAATTATCACAAATGATATCTGAGAGATCCCCAGTCTCCATTTGTCTCAACTGGGCTGCATATTCATAGGTGTGGGGGATGTACTCAGGTGTATTCAACTTCCCTCGTTTTGGTATGGGTGCAAGGTAAGGACTGTCTGTCTCTAGGAGCATATGATCAAGAGGGACTACTCGTGCAGCAGTTTGGATATTTTTACTGTTCTTGTAGGTAAGATTCCCGGCAAATGAGAGATATGCATCGAGTTTGATGAAATCTTCCATAAGACTCTCCTGTACTGAATAACAGTGAAGGATTATCCCATACTTAGGCTTGTGTTCCTTTAATAGTGTAAGCATATCATAATCAGCATCTCGGTTATGTATGATTACTGGTAGCTTATAGCTATTTGCCATTTTGATCTGTAAGATACAGAGTTCCTGTTGCTTTTCTGGTGTTGCAAAATCCCAATGGTAATCTAAACCAATCTCACCAAGTGCATGAGGGTGATAGGCCCTGATCATATCTTCAAGTTCATCTAATATGAGGGTAAATGATTCAGCTTCAGCATGACTTGGATATAGTCCGACAGAGTAATGTAGGAAGGGGTATTGTTTAAGAAGTTCAAACCTCTGTATCATATCTGTTGGATCAACCCCAATATCTAAACCACCGATGAAGCCATCATCCTGTAATCGCTGCATCATAGCAGGTATATCTATCCCTTTATTATCAAGGTGGTTCAAATGGAAATGTGAATCTATATATCTCATAGATTGAAGCTAATATAATATGGGTAAGGTTGCAAGTAGAACTCCAAGAAAAAGATTAAAGGTAGTTGACCAACAGACAACTGATATGTAGTATATATTCACAGTTGCCGGAGTGGTGGAATTGGTAGACACAGGGGACTTAAAATCCCCCGGCTGTAACAGCTATACGAGTTCAAGTCTCGTCTCCGGTATTTTCTTCTTATGTAAAGAATTAAAAGTTATTTAGTATGATGCTAAATAGCTTTTTTTTGTAACTACTCAGGTCTTCTGATAACTATGAGTTGAGAAATGACAGGGAAAATGAATTATTGAATAATGCCACCAAAAGATTTGAACGGATTGCCACCATTCTTTCTTACTGTGTCAATCACTGAGAAGATCAAGCAGAAATTTGACCCTCCATTGGCAGAGCGGAACGAACCGACGATTTTCATCTTTTGCTTGGCTCCTTCGAAAGCTCTTCTCGGCAATATTGTTAGAAAAGGGCACCCGAAAATCGGTAAAGAATCTCATGCTATCAACCTTCAGATCCCGTAACATTTCAATAAGACTGAGAACTTTCACCTTTTTGGGTTTGCCTCGTTTTTTCTTTTTCGGTTTCCGATAAGGATTCCTTGAAAATCCTCTTTCAAGTATCCGGTCATACTGTGCAGAAAAGGTGTTAACCATCTTTTTTAAAGCAACTTCTTCATACCAGCAGCCCAGCGCTTACGATAAATGTGGATCACCCCCTTCGAGTTCTCGGTCAATATGAGCTCCACAAACCGCATGGGTAGTATCCTTGAATTCTTGGTGATAGTAGGATCCCCAACAATCATGGATTGCAATACCCTTAAAATGCTGGAGGACTCCTCCTGCAAGGATTCCCTCCACACCACGCTTATTGTGAGCAGTGATATATGTGACCTTGGTTGTGGATGAGGTGTGAGCCCACTGAATTTTTCCATTGACTCTGATACCTGTCTCA
>CAZLZY010000362.1:0-2633 GCA_964564075.1 uncultured Spirochaetales bacterium | reverse complement strand
GATTCCTGGGTGATAGGATCATAGAATACGATATTATCGATTCGATCCCAATCGAGAAAGATCCTTATGGGAAGTTTCTGATCCATACAGAACAGGTCAATGACCTCTCCTCGGATACTGAACTCTCCAGGTGCAGTAGTTCTTGGGACTCGTAGGAAATCGGCTGTACCAAATAGATCAGCGAGTTTTTCAGTCTCAATAAGTTGCCCAATAGTGAAAGAATAGGTCTGTTCTTCGATACCACTCGGTTCGACGACAGGAGATATGAAAGCCCTAACCGTAGTCAAAATGATCTTTGGCTCTTTAGGGTTCTTTCTTATTGAATGCAGAATATGTTGCTGCTCTTCGGTATTGATACTTTTATCTAGGATAGTAGCATAGAGTTCTTTCTCTGTTGATGGTAAGAAGAGAAACTCTTTCCCAAAGGTCTCAAGATCACTTCTTGTATTCTTCACCCCTTCGAAGGTGGGGAAGACTGCCCAGATATTACCAGTGTTCAGAGACCTTAATTCATCAAGAAGAACTGATATCACAGGTGATTCAATCCCCTCGATATAGATATCCTTCTTATGTTTTCTTACTCTTGGTAAGATGTCTTGAGTAATGAGATCAAGCTGTATTTTCGAGTAAATCTGATTCTTATCCATAACTAGATGAAACCTAACATAATGAGACTCTTCATTCAATACAGGAGATAGTATTGCTCTACTTAGCTGTATAGACTAAATAGTGTTTTTTACTGATAATAAGATAATTGAAGAAATCTAGGAGTACCTTATGAGAAGACAGCCTTTCGAGAATCTAGTTTCAGCAGTACGACATTGTTCAGAGCATGCTGTCTTGGCTCAGAAGAATATCATACGGTCTTATAAGGAAGATGGTTCGGTACTCACCGAGACAGACCTCTATATTAGTGATCACCTCATCGATTCGATCGAAAAGAACTTCCCAGATTGCAGTATCATCTCTGAAGAGAAGTTGACACCTTTATCGCTTGCTTCACCCTATATATTCATTCTTGATCCGATCGATGGTACTGATGTCTATTCTCAGGGATTCCCATCATGGTGTATAGCTATCGGAATACTCGATAAGGAACTAAACCCGGTGGGTTCGATCATCTCGGCTCCAAGATGGGGTGTCGGTACTCCAGATGGCTTACTACTAACCCTCTTCCCAGGAGAGAAGACCCTGATAAACGGAGAGCCTCTTACCTGTGAAAAGGATTTTTCTGAAATAACACAGTTAGTTGTCTGTTCCGGGTCATATAAGACTTTGGATTTCACGAAGATCAATGGGAAACTCAGAAGTTTCGGAAGTAATATCCTTCATATCCTAGCGCCAGCAATCTTCAACCATATTCAGGCTGCAGTATTCTCAGATTGTTTCATCTGGGATATTGCTGCTTCTCATGCAGTGATAAATTCAGTTGGACTTACGATGAAGTTCATTGATGGAAGACCATTTTCCTATACTGAAGCTATGTTAGACCGAAAGACATCCTCGGGATATGCAGTAGTCTGCTCTCCCGCATATATCGATACTCTTATCAGCAAGATCTCTAGGAGATGATATTCTTATCTTTCCAGTTCTTAGCGATGTAGATGAATGGAGTATCAGCGATAGCGACCACCCATTTTAGCATATAGGTAGTGATAACGATCTCTATCATGACTTTCGTGGAAAATACTCCCATGAATGCAATGAGAGTGAAGACGATCGAATCAAAAAGCTGACTTACCATCGTAGAGAGATTATTCCTTACCCATATCTTATTCTTAGCTGGGAATCTCTTCTTCCAGAAATCATAGGCCCAGATATCATGCAGCTGAGAAATACCATAAGCTATCAGTGAAGCGAAAGCGATCCTAGGCATCAAAGAGAAGATAGTCTGCATACTTGACTGTACAAAATCTGAATCAGCAGGTTTAAAGTACAATGCGAGATTCATCAATAAAGTCATGATGA
Organism: uncultured Spirochaetales bacterium; assembly: GCA_964564075.1. Taxonomy (GTDB): domain Bacteria; phylum Spirochaetota; class Spirochaetia; order CAKZLE01; family CAKZLE01; genus CAKZLE01. The sequence goes on along the minus strand of CAZLZY010000362.1, from coordinate 665 downwards.
TCAAAGAGAAGAAACCAATACCTACAGCCTTCTGAGCCTCTTTCTTCCCATAGTTCTCACTAAGTATATCAGTAACGAGAAAACTCGTAGCATATACGATATTCCCTAAGGTAGCTTCAAAACCAAAGAGATCAACGGTCTTAGTGACCTGAATATTAGCAATAATAGCGGCTATAGGGACCCAAATATATAATCCTAACTTCCCCCATAATCTATAACTGATCAATATTGCAGCAAAATTGACTAGCAACATGACTAACCATAACCATTCGTTCATCACTCTCTCTCCTGAAGTCTCATGTTCGTGATCTCAATCAGTGTCGCCTGGCCCATATCAATCTCAAACAGGTCTGTAACCCGTTTTACAAGATCCTTACGGATTACAAGAAAGAGTTCTCCCTTGAACTCAGCTAACACTAATTTCAGCACATCATAATATCCTTTGCATTGCAGTTCAAGATGTCCGATCTCATCTATGACGAGAATATCATGTATCATACCTGATCTGATCTCATTACAAGCCCACGCTAATACCCCTTTCGACATCCAGAATCTACCTACTGGGAACGCATCCTTATCGGGTTCTTCACCCATGAGTCGTCTTCTCTCACCAGTCCTGATAGACCTAACGATATAACCTGATTTCCTACCAGTAGCATGGGAAT
>CAZLZY010000361.1:0-2640 GCA_964564075.1 uncultured Spirochaetales bacterium | reverse complement strand
TGATGATCAATTAATTGATGAAGGTCTTTAGAAATGTACCTTTATATATATAGTCTCAAAGTTTGGTTTCTTAGATGCTTCTAAGTTCTGGTAGAAATATTTAGCTGGTTACGCCAACGGTTCGTCTTTCTGGATGACATAATAGAACCATATATATAAAGAGAAGCATGAGAACTCCTGGTATCAATATCTATTCAATACTACACTTAGCTTTAGTACTTTTGCTTTGAACGGGAGCCATGCAGTGAGTTCTGCCATTCTACCCTTAACATTCATCATTATCTTTTCCGTATGATAGTGATCAGATATATCATTTCAGGAGGTAAGGGAGAATTACGTTTTACAGTTTTTAGATCAGGGTTCTTCGTCCCCATCATCGTAGCTATGTTGGGTGGATTGATACCAGAACTTGGAGAGTTCTAGCTAAAAGATAAAGTGAGAGATATACGAGATCATAAGAGAATATTATTGACCATATCCAGTGCAAGTTTAACTTTCATTATCAGTATTACGATCCTAATTATATGGTTAGCTGCTACCCTTTTCAACATCTTTCTTCGGATCTATTCGATCATGTTCCATTTCTGAATTGTCTCCAAAGAATGATAGAATCATTTGATGGTAGAACAGTTATACATCAAAACTAGAAGATGTGGTTAGTTTTAGCTGTAATTTCAATTATTATAGTCATTTGGGGTATCTTCTTCTGAACATCTATTGACAGCAGCTGAGCAATCTGGTACAACCATATGGGTCTGGTGATCATAGCAGAGGGGTTCCACCCGTTCCCATCCCGAACACGGAAGTTAAGCCCTCTTACGCCGATGGTACTACGATTTATTCGTGGGAGAGTAGGTAATTGCCAGACGTTTTTTTTTGTCAATTCGAGTGTGCCTAACTCTATAGTTAATAATCTATTTCATAAATTAAGCGGACTATTCGGTTTCAGGTATATCGTAATTGAATACGTTATAATACAAGGAATAGAAATGAAATTTGCTGATTTAGGACTTACAGAAAAGACACTCAAAGCTCTTGAGAAAAGAGGATTTGAGGAACCAACAGAAATACAGGCACGTTGTATACCACTTTTACTAGAAGGTACACAGGATGTTCTTGGACAGGCTCAGACAGGAACCGGAAAGACCGCAGCATTCGGTTTACCGATTCTAGAGAGTGTCGACATAGAAGATAACCGAGTACAGTCTCTAATACTTACACCTACAAGAGAGCTTGCTATTCAGGTAGCAGAAGAAATTAACTCATTCACCCCAACAAGAGCTATCCAGATAGCTGCGATCTATGGTGGGCAGTCGATTGGAATGCAGATAGGTCAGCTTCGAAGAGGTTGTCATATCGTCGTAGGTACTCCAGGTCGAGTAATCGATCATATTAAAAGAAAGACTCTAAAACTAGATAATGTTAAAATATTAGTTCTTGATGAAGCAGATGAGATGCTCAATATGGGATTCATCGATGAAGTCGAGACAATCCTTCAAGAGATTCCTAAAGAAAGAAACACCTTACTCTTCTCAGCCACTATGCCAAGATCAATCTTACGTCTAGCCAAGAAATACATGGGAGATTACAAAGAGATTATCGTTAAGCATAATGACCTTACTAGTGATCTTACAGAACAGATTTATCTTGAGGTCAGAGAATATGATAAGGTAGAGGCTCTCCGACGAGTCATCGATCTTGCTGAAAATTTTTACGGATTAGTATTCTGCCGAACTAAAGCTGGTTGTGATGATGTTGCAAAACATCTCTCTAACAGTGGATATCCTGCTGAAGCATTCCATGGTGATATGTCACAGGCTCAAAGAGAGAAGTTCCTTGCCCGATTCAGAGATAAACAGGTTACGACTCTTGTTGCGACTGATGTTGCTGCTCGTGGTATCGATGTACAGAACCTTACTCATGTAATCAACTATTCTCTTCCTCAGAATGCAGAGAGTTATGTCCATAGAGTAGGAAGAACTGGTAGAGCTGGAAACACCGGAACAGCCATCACTTTCGTTACTCCTGAAGAATATCGAAAACTACAACATATAAAGAGAGATACTGGATCTGATATCACTAAGAAGGATGTTCCTACGATCAAAGAGATGATCGCAGTCAAGAGAGAAAGAATCCTTCAAGAGCTCAATCTAGCAGTAGAAGAGGGTAAAATAGATGAATTCTCAACTATGGCCCTCAGACTTATCGATCAGTATGGAGCAGAGGAGTTAGTATCAAGTCTGTTACGTACAAATTATAGAGATGAGCTTGATGCTAGTAACTATAAAGAGATCGGACAATACAAAGGTCGCAGTGGCAGAGATCGAGGTGATCGAGGCCGAGAACGTGGTAGAGGCGATCGAGGTGATCGAGGTCGAGAACGTGGTAGAGGTGATCGAGGTGATCGAGGCGATCGAGGTGATCGAGGTGATTACAGAGATAACCGAGATAACCGAGATAACCGAGGACCAAATCTTCAGAACGCTACGAGATTATTCATTGCTAAGGGTAAGAAAGACAATATGTCTAAGAGAGATTTAGTTGAATATATCACCAAGGTTTCAAATGTTCCTGGAAAGTTCATCAATTATGTACAGGTCATGCTAGATTTCTCATTTGCTTAATGTTCAATGAGAGATG
>CAZLZY010000360.1:0-2651 GCA_964564075.1 uncultured Spirochaetales bacterium | reverse complement strand
GCTCGCTACCTTGATCCCCTTGTATCAGATATACTCCATATATGGACTGTATGACACTCGAGTCGGGCTGATGCTCATCTATGCCACGCAGACAGCACCTATGAACACCTGGATACTCAAAGGCTATTTCGATACCATCCCTGTCGAGATCGAAGAGGCCGCCCAGATAGATGGACTATCAAAGTCCATGGCCTTCGTGAAGATCGCACTTCCTCTCGCTATGCCTGGTATAGCAGCAGCAGGAATATTCGCATTCTTCAGGTGTTGGAATGAATTCATGATCGCAGTCACGATGACTACCTCTGTAAGACCCTATACGGTTGAACTGTATCGTTTCATAGGTGAGCATGGTGATGTTGACTGGAGTTTGCTCGGAACAGCTTCTCTCATAGCGATAGTACCTATCTTCCTTCTATTTTCATTCTTCCAGAAGTATTTTATCATAGGCATGGCAGGCGGAGCTATCAAATCGTAGGAGTTCTGAGAATTCAACAGCATGATGAATAGGTGCAGAACCGAGAAGATGCGTAATGAGATTCCTAGCTGTAGGAAGTTGCCTGTACTATCAAAAAAGATCTAAGTGAGTGTTAATATGAGTGAGAGTGATCGGAACTATATATCAGGTACAGACATAGAGATAATAAGAAAGAAATATGTCTCATGTAGTCCGAAGATCATGATCTTCGATCTAGATGGGACGATATCGACCTTACGAGAGGGCTGGGATACCGCTATGCACGATATGATGCTCGGTGCAGTCCTCGGAGATAGGGCTGCGGTGGAAAGCGCATCGGTCATCAGTGGGATATCAGAACGGGTGAATGCCTTAATCGACCATACTGCGGGGATCCAGACTATCATGCAGATGAAAGAACTCAAAGATCTGATCACTCAGATGGGTTTTGTAGAGCCTGAGAAGATAGAAGAACCAAGAGCCTATAAAGAGCAATTCGCACAGGTGTTGACCAAGCTCATTGAATCGAGAGTCAAAGCCTATAGGAATGGGACGTTGGACGCCGAGGCTATAACCATATTTGGAGCGATCCCCTTCCTAGAAGAGATGTCCTCTTTACAGGTGAATATGTTTCTCGTAAGTGGGACTGATCTAAGTGAGATCGAGAAAGAGGCAGAGCTCGTAGGGTTCAAGGATCTCTTCGATGGCGGCATCTTTGGTTCCATAGGTGATATTCATCATGATCCTAAGAAAGTCACCTTCAGGAGGATCCGTGAGTCCTTAGGAGAGGATATAACGCCGGAGCAGGTGGTAGTTTTTGGAGACGGACCTGTAGAGATGCGGGAAGCAAAAGAAAACGGTTTTATCGCGGTAGGTCTGGTGAGTGATGAGAAAAGAAGAAAAGGTATAAATATGAAGAAACGTGCTCGGTTGGTTGCTGGTGGTGCAGATTACCTGATACCTGATTTCTCCTGGGCTCTTGCGTTGCTATTCAATATCTTTCCTGACAGTGATCTCATAAAAGAACTAAACGCAACTCCTACCGAAGGTTGATTCTTAATGGATATGATAGAAGAGAGGGCTGTAGAACAGCAAGAGTGGTGTAAGCATCAGATAAGCGGAGAAGATCATGAGTGTCTACTTATCGGTATTGATATCGGTGGTACTAAGACAGCAGTGACCCTCGGGAGTGCTGGGGGTGAGATCTTTGAGAAGAGACTCTTCTTAACCAAACCGAAGTATATGGATGTCCTCGATGATATCTGTGAAGCGGTTGATGAAATCAAGAGAAGTGTGTTCTCAGAAGAGCTGAAAGACTCCGTGGTACAGGTGAAGGATCATGCTCTATCGATCTCTCATATCAAGGCTTTGGGTATCTCCTGTGGAGGTCCCCTCGATAGTGTGAGGGGACGTATTCAATCTCCCCCGAACCTACCCGATTGGGACGATGTTCCCATTGTACGAATACTGGAACGACGTCTGGGGCTTCCCTGTTTTCTCGAGAATGATGCGAATGCATGTGCCTTAGCAGAATGGTATTGGGGGAACGGTAGAGGGGCTCATAATATGATCTTCCTTACCTTCGGTACAGGAATGGGCGCAGGTCTCATACTGCAGGACCGGTTATATCGAGGGAGTAACGGACTAGCAGGAGAGGTCGGACATGTTCGTATGGCCTCTTCAGGTCCCCTCTGTTATGGGAAGGCCGGATCCTGGGAGAGCTTTTGCAGTGGTACCGGTATAAGCAGGCTCTATGAAGATAAGTATGGTGTGCTTCTTACCGCAAAAGAGATCTGTGATAAAGCCGAAGCAGGGGACGAGAAGGCCCTGTCTGTTATCGCTATCAGTAGTCGCTATCTTGGGATGGGACTTTCCCTGTTGATTGACATCATAAACCCTGATTGTATTATCATTGGTAGTATCTATAGCAGGTCAGAGGCTCTTTTTGAACCGATGGTCCTTGAGGTCATCAAGCAAGAAGCACTCTCTTTATCTGCGAAACAGTGTAACGTGATGGTCTCCGGTCTAGGAGAGCTGTTGGGTGATATGGCAGCTCTCGGTGTAGCAAGTGATGGCCTAAAACGAAAAAGAGGACTTTTACATGAGAATGAATGATGTTGCTCTAGAGAATCTTATGATACGGTACCCCCTCCTATCGAAAAATAGAGAAGCTCTCTATCTTGCAGGCTCCCTGTTG
>CAZLZY010000359.1:0-2653 GCA_964564075.1 uncultured Spirochaetales bacterium | reverse complement strand
TTATTGCTTGAAAATATTCGTAAAACAAAACCTGCATTACCTGAAGGTATGAATAGTCATGATATCTGGTGGAGCATCGTAAAGGTAGCGAGAAAAAGTCAGTATAAACAATTACCTCTTCTAGGAATCATTGGTGAACCCTTCAAGTTAGTGATGCTTGATTCTTTCTATGAGTTGACCCACCATCTAGATTAGATAGCTTCAGGGAACCTAGCAGTAGAAAAACCAATAGTGACTCCTCAAGTAAAGGACTATTATATCATCATCTCTTATAATGTCTGATAACAATGAAATATTTTAGCTGTTGGGTTAATCAGTGAGTATCTCCTAGTATAGAGAGAAGGAAGAGTTTATGAGAATTCTTGTCATAGTTTTTCTATACGAGAATAGTTCAGGTATGATAAAGTGAAGTTATGATCAATGACTTTTCTTAGGCGTGTTCGATTTTCCTGAAGGAAGTCTTTCCCTCCCCATACTACTCTTAAGTTCGCTATCAAATTGTTTGCTTGCCGCGCGATCATGATAGTATAATGGACCCGTGATCCTAGATAAAGATATGAGTTTAGTTGTTTGATGATTCATGAGAAAAACGTTGGGCTACCAATTAAAATATAGAGATCCTTATTATTCAGATTCAGAAAGGAATACAATAAATGAATATTCAAGATATAAAACGCACCAAACGGAATCTAATTATCTTCATTGTGCTAGTTTTAGGACTAGCCGCTTTGGCAGGGGTTATTGAGCCGCTCACCGTTGCTCCCGGTGCTGAACCCGGAACAGCTGGGCTGGGCCAATTAGTGTGGATCATCGTACCACTGGTTGTTATGTTAGCGTTGCGCATCTTTGGGGGAGACGGCTGGAGTGATTTTGGTTTACGACCGAATTTTAAAGGCAATGGCTTTTGGTGGCTTGTAAGCATCTTAGTCTTTCCCATAGTCATCACTATTTCTGTAGTGATTGGCATATTGTTGGGTGGCATAGTGCTAGACGTGAATATGGCATCCGTTTTTCTAACCGCTCTTATACCGGGTCTGATTACGGCCGTGATCAAGAATATCTTTGAAGAGTTCTCCTGGCGAGGTTATCTTGCCCCGAAAGTGTATTCGCTCAATATGAACATCTGGCTTTCTCATGCTATCGTTGGGCTCGTCTGGGGTGCTTGGCACTTACCCTTCGTATTTGTCTTCTGGCCCTACCTTACTGCGAACATGTTGTGGTATTTCGTTCCTCTTTTGTTGGTGGGCACTATCAGCCAGAGTGTTGTATATGGTGAGATACGTCTGGCAACTGACTCAGTGCTTCCAGCATGGCTTATGCATACGATTGGGAATGCCCTCGGCAACGCTCTAATTCTTAGTGGATTTATCCAACTTAGTCAGGGGAAGGAGCTGTGGTTCTCTCCTGGTGCAGAAAGCATTATTAGCATTCTTCTGATGTTCGCTGTCGGCTACTGGCTTCATCGACGAAGGAAGAATAGTGAAGTTACATCCAATAGTTAATTGGGTCTTACTAAAAAACATGTTCTCTGGAGCAATGCAGAATCGAGGTTTTAGGCTGTCGTATTGATATATGATACCTGCGGCAGACCAAAAAAGTCTTTCATTCATGCCGAAACAGGCATGGTCCCAGGTGTCAGTTTATGAATCAAGAAGAATGGATAGACCTTCGTGAATCCCAAAAGGTATTATAAGCTCTATTTGCCTCAGTACTGGGGAACTCTGTAAAGACTATTGAAGCTTAGGAATCTCGTCGGAACGACCCCAGTGGTCTGGCAAGCAGATTCCTTGCTCTTATTGATAGATATGAGAATCTTCTGATAGAAGAAGATCTGTTGATCCCACAAGGAATCGCGTCAGATCGGCATCTGATAGATTCGATACTCTTTCGTTCTCGTGAGGTTGAGTTTCTCTAACGCATTCCTGATATTCCAATTATCCTCTAAGATATAATTGGCTTCTAGGATGATACCTCGAGATGCTAGTGCATTATTGAGTTCGCGATAGAGTAGGACATCAAGTCCTTTCCCATGATACTCAGGGAGTATGCCAAGAGATATAAGACGGTATCTTTTGATCTTCGATTTTCCTAGTAAGAATTTAATAAAACCAAAGGGGAATAGCTTCCCATCGATCTTCTTGATCAATCGATTTGGATCGGGGAAACCTAGGGCGAAACCTACAGGTCTCCCAAACTCTTCGATGAACCAAACGGCCTCAGGGTCGAGCATAGGTTTCAGACGTTTGACCATATCAAGTAGGACCGCATGTCCCACTGGGACATATCCCCAATTATCATTCAAGGATATATTAGAGATTCGCCAGATGTGTTCTGCCTCCTGCATCAGGTCTTTAAGCCTTATCTGCCGTAGGGTGATCTCAGGATGTTTTTCCATAAAAGTGGAAGCGAACCGTTCTATCCTCTCAGGGATCTTATATCCCTCCTGACAGTTTGCCTCATAGGCATAGAGGTCCTTCACTTTATGTAATCCAAATGCTTCCATCTGTTCATGGTAGTAGGGAAGGTTATAGGGAGCCATGAGAACCGGTTCTGATTCATACCCTTTCAGGAGAAATCCCCAACTCTCAGCAACCGGATGAATAGGACCTCGCATGAAATCTACTTTACGTTCAATGAGCCAAGCCTTTGCCGT
>CAZLZY010000358.1:0-2658 GCA_964564075.1 uncultured Spirochaetales bacterium | reverse complement strand
CTCCCTACGGGATCAAAGTCAATGCGATGGCACCAGGTCCGATCGAGACCGATCTAATGAGACGAGTAGGATCAGATAAACAGCTGATGAATACGATCTTATCACGAACACCACTAGGACGAATCGGGACAACCACAGAGTGTGGAAGACTCGCAGTATTCCTCGCATGTGAAGACTCTGATTTTATCATGGGACAGTCTATCTACAATGATGGGGGAAGAGGCTTTCAGGCCTACCCAACACCAGGATATAAGACTGTGACCGATGAGGATTATGATTTGTTAAATAGTGTAAAAGAAGGCAAGTAATCATGAACTATCCAAAAGTAGGACTTATCACCTTTGGTGACCATAGAGGACCTGAATGGTCCAAAGTATTTGAACGGATGACGGTCCCTCGACACAGTAAAGCTGTAGAGCTAATCTCACAGTTATCAGTTGAGTTAGTCTCATTTCCTGAAGTCGCACGGACTCGAGATCAGATCAATGATCAGGTAGATGCTCTTAAAGGAGCTGGTATCGAAGTATTCATCGTACATACTCCATGTTGGACATCACCGAACCTTGTAGTTCATGGTGTTCAAAGAATGGGGCTGTATACCATCATCCTTGGAAACAGGGACATGGGAACTCATGGGTGTGTAGGTCTCTTTGGGGCTGCAGGTGCACTTGCTTCGATCGGAAATGAACATAAGAGAATCCGAATGGATTACGATGTGGCGATGTATGAAAAGAGACTTCTCCCTATCGTCCGAGCAGCTTCGGCTGCGAAACGTCTGAAGGGATCTGTTATGGGTCACTTCGGTGGTAGATCCATCGGTATCGATACTGCTACTTTCGATCCAATGGGATGGAAAAAGCAGTTTGGTGTAGATGTAGAACATATCGATCAAATAGAGATCTTAAGAATCGCAGAGACTATCGAACAGGATCGAATCGACAGGATGAGAATCTGGATCGAAGAAAATGCGAAAGAGGTTCTCTATAATGATGATAAGTTCACTAAAGAGAAGTTTGATTTCCAGTTAGCATGTTATATAGCGACTAAAGATCTCTGTAAAGATCTTGGCCTCGACTTCACGGCCATCAAATGTATGCCTGAACTATCGAACTACTATGTTCCTCAGTGTATGACGGCGACCTTCCTTCCTAATGATTTTGATGGGGAAGAGGGTGAGAAAGATGCGATCGTCATGGCTTGTGAAGCTGATGGTGATGGGGCATTGACTCAGCAGATCCTGAAGCTCCTCTCAGGTGGCATGCCGACATTCTTCGCTGATGTGAGTCACATCGATGATGAGAGAAAGACTATCTACTGTGTGAATTGTGGAGCAGTCTGTGCATGGTATGCCGGAAGAGATAAGGACCCAAACAAGAACTTAAACAAGATCACTTTCAAGCAGTCTATCAGACCTGGTGGCGCAGCGAACTCAGGATTCTTCGCAGCAGAGGGTGATATGCAGCTTGCAAGACTCTACCGAACAGATGGTAAATACAGGATGGCGATCATCCCTTGTAATGCGGTGACACCTAGTTCAGACATCCTTGATGAGTTCGTTGAAGCACGAGGTCCTCATCAACTACCGGCACTCTTTGCCAAAGTTGATTTTGACCTGGATGCATTCGTCGAAGAGTATGGTTCGAACCATATCTCAGGGGTTGCTGGAGAATATGTAGAAGAACTCGTCGAGCTCTGTAAGATGCTCGATATCGAACCTGTAGTGTTCAAATAGAAGAAGGTAGCAGATGGAAATTACGAATAAGAATAGAGTCAAGAAATTACTGAAAGAGGGAAAGCGAGTGACAGGAGCCTGGGCTCAGGCTGCTAGTAATATCACAACAGAAGTACTTGCTGATGCAGGTTTCGATCTGGTCATGGTCGATATGGAACATGGTCCAGGAGATATTCTCACCCTTATCAGTCAGATTCAGGGTATGAAAGGACAGCCAGCTGTACCATTCGTACGAGCACCATGGAATGATTTCGTTATGATCAAGAAGATCCTTGATGCAGGAACATTCGGACTGCTCGTTCCCTATGTGAATACAAAAGAAGAGGCTGAAGCAGCTGTTCAAGCTGTTAAATATCCACTAGAAGGTATTCGAGGTGTTTCAGGTTCTCCAAGAGGTCCTCACTTCGGAAATAACTCCATGGATTATATGAAACAGGCAAATGAAGAGATCTTTCTCATGACAGCAATCGAGACTATGGAAGCTGTGAATAATATCGATGATCTACTTTCAGTCGATGGACTCGATGGTATCTTCATCGGACCTATGGACCTTGCTACAAGCATGGGCCACTTCGGTAACTCTGCACATCCTGAAGTTCAGGCTGTGATCAAGACGATCGAAGAGAAGGTATTCGCTAGTGATAAGATCCTTGCAACTGTCGGTGGTTCCTGGGAACAGGCGACCAAAAAATATGAGAGAGGCTATCAGCTGTTATTATTGATGTCTGATACTGTTTCATTGGGTGCGATGGCTCGTAATATCGTAAAGGATTTCTCTGAGGCATTCCCTGAGAGATAGTATAGATTACCGCCTGATTCAGGCGGTAGAACAATTTTGATAATGATGGAGAGGCAAAATGGGAAAAATTAGAGTAGGTGTAGCAGGATACGGCGTAATCGGTCAGCGACTCGCAGATGGAGTAGCA
>CAZLZY010000357.1:0-2677 GCA_964564075.1 uncultured Spirochaetales bacterium | reverse complement strand
ATAGGAGATTCCGCTCTTTTTCTCTACTGTTTACACGCTAAAAAATTCAGACCCAAAAGATTGGGATACAGACTTACATTAGAAAAAGACAGTAAACTAGTAAAATACTTATAACATAGATTGAACAATAGGTCATTAGGTGAAAGAGGGATATATTTCTGACTAATTATGAAAAAAAGATGTATTATAGAATAAACTTTAATAAAGAAAATATTTGACCAGTACATGTAATAACGTAACAATAGATTATAGAAATATAAATGTGACTATTACATATGATATTAGAGAGGCTTACATGAGTATTAATACTTTTAATAATGGTTCTGTATGGGTTAGGGCTGATTTTCACCTTCATACTAATTCTGATCGAGAATTTGCATATGATGAAGACTCTTTTACGGTTGACTATATTTCAGCTTTGAATAGGGCGGGTATAGGTATTGGCGCAATAACCAATCATAATAAATTCAATTTTAAAGAGTTTAAAAGCCTCTCTAAACTAGCTAAGAAAGAGGGGATATTTCTGCTACCTGGTGTTGAACTATCAGTAAATGATGGAGCCAATGGTATACATATATTGATTATCTTTAGAGAGCAGTGGATAGAGAATGGTAAAGACCATATATCTCCGTTGATAACAAGGATGTTTGCTGGAAAATCACCTGAAGAGTATGAAACAGAAAATGGAAGAAGTGAAAAGAATATCTTACAAATCGTGGATGTTCTAGATAATGAATCACGTGATTATTTTCTCATTTTTGCGCATGTCGAGGAATCTAAGGGGTTTTGGGAAGAGATGAGTGGTGGGAAAATATCTGATTTCTCTTCTGATGTATATAATAAGGTGAGACGTAGGACTTTTGGATTTCAGAATGTCAGGAATCGTGATAAAAGAGAAAAAGTCAAGAATTGGCTAGGCGAATGGTATCCTTCCGAGGTTGAGGGGTCTGATTGTAAATCTATCACAGATATTGGGAAGGGGAAAAAATGCTATGTAAAGGTTGGCTCTTTCTCCTTTGATGCTGTTAGATTTTCACTGATGGATTATCAAAATCGAGTGTCTGACTCATTGGATGTAATATCACATTCCTATATTAAGACTATACGCTTTGTCGGTGGAACATTGTCTGGGACTAAAATTGATTTTTCTCCTGAGTTGAACTCTCTTATCGGAATACGTGGTAGTGGAAAATCATCAATCATTGAAGCTTTACGATATGTTCTGAATATTCCTTTTGGAGATAAGGTTGTCGATATTAGCTATAAGAATCAATTAGTTGGATATACTCTAGGTAGTGGTGGGAAAGTTGAGGTTGATGCTGTTGATAGATTTGGACAAGAGTATACACTGAGACGAATCAATAATGAATTCACGGATGTTTTTGTTGGTGGGAAGCAACAACCCGGTATTTCTATAAGAGAGACCGTTATACATAAACCACTATACTTCGGGCAAAAAGATCTTTCAAATACTGGTGAAGGATTTGAGAAGGATCTTGTTGATAAACTCTTAGGTTCTCAATTGGATGTAATAAGAAAACAGATTGATGAACAGAAACAAAGTGTACTCGAAATCATAGAAAAACTCTCTAAGAGTGAGATAATTGATGAGTTGATCGCAGAGCAGGAAGATGCTTTACATGATACTGAATATAAGTTGTCAATTTTCAAGGAGCATGGTGTTGAAGAGAAACTCCAGAAAAGGATCTCATTCAATAATGATATTGAGGCTATGAAAGGGGGGATCTCAATATTAGAATCTTTCATTACAGATATCGAAACTGTCCTAGAGAACTACCAGGATGAGATAAATCAAGTAGTATCTTATAAAAGTGATAATCAGCAACAACTTTTTTCTGATTATTTTGAAGCATTTAGCAAGTTTATATTGTTTATTAATAGCATAGAGCAAAAGGTTTCCGACTTAGGAAAGGATAAAACTATCCTAAGCTCAAATCTGCAAAAGTTACAGGATAAACGCGACAGCATGTCCGAAGAGTTTGCAGAAATTGAAAGGAAGCTTTCTGAAGAATTAAATTCAACGGGAACACAACATATTAATTCAGATGAATTTTTGAATCTAAAGAAGAAGTTAAGGACTGCTCAACAAAGTTTACGAGAGTATAAGAAGATTAGAACAAAAAAAGATGAACAAAAAAAACTGCTGCTTGAGGAGTTATTAAGTCTCAATGAATTGTGGTATGAAGAATTTACACTCATAAAAAAGGAATTAGATACTGTGGGATTAAGAAGTGAATCATTATCTATTGTCTCAGAATATAAGGGGGACAAGCTATCCTATCTGAAATTTATAAAAGGTATTTTCCAAGGTAGCGGTATCCGTGAAGCAACTTTCAAGAAACTTATTATTACCTATTCAGATCCCATCTCAATGTATAGAAATATCTCCACTTCAAAGGAGATGTTTGGGAGTAACCCCCAACTTTTCTTTGAATATTTCCAAAAGAATCTTAAACAATTATTGGTGTATCAGCCTTCGAATAAGTTTGTTATTAAATATAGAGATAAAGAGTTGCAACATCATTCTTTAGGGCAGAGGGCATCAGCTTTGATTCTATTTGTATTAAGTCAAAAAGATAATGATGTTATTATTATTGATCAGCCTGAAGATGATCTAGATAACCAGACTATCTATGAAGATGTGATTAAACTTGTT
>CAZLZY010000356.1:0-2690 GCA_964564075.1 uncultured Spirochaetales bacterium | reverse complement strand
GGCTCAAGGTGAGAATACTTTTTTCCTTACCTGGGAGATGACCTTGAGCTTCAAGAAGAAATACCCCGACACGACACTGTATGGGTCTAGCAGAGTCACGATCAACTCATCGGGGAAGATCATAGAACAGAGAGATTATTACGATCTTTGGGGTGATATCTTTGATAATATCCCAAGATTCGGAAAGGCCTATAGAAAATTCATTAAGAAGAAGTTTGGTTGATAGATGAATAAATACTTAAAAGATTATAAATGGTCCCATATCGGGGCAATGCTACGAAATAACAAACGAGATCCTAAGATATGTAGGGATGATTTCACCGGAAGACTCGTTGTCATATCAGGAGCGACCTCAGGTATCGGATACGATACTGTCAGAGAATATGCCTCTCATGGGGCTGATATCATATGTATCAATAGGAATCAGGAACGATCAGAAAGTCTCTGTGAAGAGATCAAGAGGGAGTTCAAGGTTGATTGCTCATACTATCTTGCAGACTTCACTAGGTTATCAGAGGTTCATGCGGTAGGGAAGGTCCTTGCCAATATTGATAGAGATATTGAAGTCCTCATCCATAATGCTGGGGTCTATCAGACGAAGAGGACTTTTACCGACGATGGCCTTGAACAGGTCTTTCAAGTCAACTATCTTAGCTCCTTCATCCTTACCTATCTCCTGAGGGATAAGCTGATCTCTCAACAGAAAGCACGAATCCTATATGTGAACTCTGAAGGCCATAGGTTCGCTATCTCAGGCTTCCATTTGGATGATCTGAAATGGGCTCACCATAGGTATTCCGGGGCACAGGCCTATGGATCAGCAAAGACTGCACAACTATTATCGCTGTATCCTTTCCTGGACCAATTCGCCGGAAGTAACGTAATGATCAATGCGATGCATCCTGGAGATGTGAAGACGAATATGGGGGAGAATAACGGTAAGATCTATAAGTTCTTCAAACATCTACTGATTAATCCCATGGCAAAATCATCAGAGATCTCAGCAGATGCTCTCTACTATCTAGGAGTCTCTGAAGAACTAGAGGGAACAAAAGGGAAATTCTTTAATTTCACCACTGAAGAGATTCCCGCACCTCATGCACTTGATAAAGAGCTCGGCATGAGATTGTGGGATAAGAGCCTAGAACTCGGGGGGCTCTAAGTGGGACAGGAAAGATATCAGATCGTTATAGTCGGAGCTGGATTGTCAGGTCTTACAGCTGCTGCATATCTTTCAAAACATGGCTACTCAGTACTCGTTATCGATAAGACAGCAGCATGTGGTGGTCTACTTAACTCATTCGAAAGAGAAGGTTTCACCTTTGACGCTGGAGCCCGTTCTATAGAGAATGCAGGTATCGTCAAACCTATGCTTAAAGATCTAGGTATTGAACTTGAACTCCTTGATAGTCCCGTCTCTATTGGATTTGGATCTGAGATCCTATCCATACAGGAAGAGGAAGATCTTAACGACTATATCCAATTGCTCACAAAGATCTTCCCAGACGAAGATAAGAATATCCAGAAGATCTATAAGAAGATCAAGAAAGTCGTAAAGAGTATGGATGTCATCTATGGATTTGATAATCCTATATTCAAAGAAGATTTCACAAAAGACAAGAAATACCTCTTACAAGAGATACTACCTTGGTTTGGGAAATTCATCTTTGCGGTGATGCACATGAATAGGAGGACCGAATCGATAGAAACATACTTGAGACGATTCACTTCAGATCAAGCTCTCATCGATCTCATCGATCAGCACTTCTTCAAGATGACTCCATCCTTCTTCGCTCTAGGTTATTTCTATGTCTATCGTGATTATCTCTACCCAAAAGGTGGAACAGGCAAATTAGCCCAGAGCCTGACAGAGAAGATCAAAGCACAGGGCGCACAGATACTCACAGAGACTGAGATAGTCTCTATAGATCCGAAAAAGAATATGATCCTTGATGATCAGCATAATGAGTTTCATTATGACCAGTTGATCTGGGGCGCTGATCTCAAGACCTTTTATTCACTTGTCGACCCTAAAGGGATCGAAGATGACCAACAGGTCTCATTTGACGATCACAAAGATTGGGTAAACGCAAGTCGTGGTGGGGATTCCATATTCTCGCTCTATCTTGGTGTTGACCTACCAGTCGAATATTTCTCTCGTATCTCAAACGGCCACTTCTTCTATACACCTCTTAAGGATGGATTAGGTGAGACTCATAAGAGTAAGCTTACCTATCTCCTAGCTCATTTCTCTGAGATCTCGAAAGAAGATATATATGAATGGACTAAGACCTATTGTGAATTGAATACCTATGAGATATCTATCCCTTCACTAAGAGACTCAGATCTTTCACCAGAGGGTAAGACAGGGCTCATTGCAAGTGTGCTCTTTGAATATGATCTAGTGGCTAAGGTCGATACTGCTGGTTGGTATGATGAATTCAAGCATACTGTTGAGAATCAGATGATCTCAGTATTGAGTGATTCTATATATCCTCGATTGGATCAACATATCCAATTCCAGTTCTCCTCTACCCCATTGAGTATTAAGAATATATTTGGTTGTTCAGAAGGTGGTATCACCGGATGGACCTATGAAAGACCTGTTCCAGTCATTGATAAGTTACCAAAGATCCCTCGTGCGGTAAAAACACCATTTTCAAATATCTATCAGGTGGGTCAGTGGGCAT
>CAZLZY010000355.1:0-2706 GCA_964564075.1 uncultured Spirochaetales bacterium | reverse complement strand
GTTAAAATTTGAACTGAATCAAAGGGTGTTACCACCCGTATGCAGATTCGGATTTAAATTTATTAAGAGGTCGTTATGAAATTAACATATTTAGGGATCATAGGGGTACTATTGCTTGTTTCAGTATCTCTCTTTGCCGGTGGTGCACAGGAATCTGAATCAAATGAGCTAGTAGTCGGTATGGAATTACAATATCCCCCATTTGAGATGAGTGATACCAACGGGAATCCCGCAGGGATCAGTGTTGAGATAGCAAAAGCTCTTGGGGAATACCTTGAAAGACCGGTAAAAATAGAGAATATTGCATGGACGGGTCTGATCCCATCACTTCAGACTGGTAAGGCTGATATCATCATCTCTTCGATGACCATCACAGAAGAGAGAGCAGAAGTAGTTGATTTTTCAGACCCTTATATCAAATCGGGTCTTACACTGCTTATTTCTAAAGATTCACCAGTAAACGAATTCAATGACCTGAATAGAGAAGGACGAATCGTAGCGGTAAAATCAGGGACCATCGGTGCAAGAATTGCTCAGGAACAACTTACCAATGCAGCCGTACGACTCTTTGATGAAGTTGCGGCATGTGTGCTTGAAGTAGCACAGGGTAAGGCTGATGCATTCATCTATGACGTTTTGACCGTCTATGAGAATCATAAGAATAATTCTGAGACAACTCGAATCAACATTCAGTCTATTCCAGGAACTGATGGATACTGGGGCATGGCTATGAAGAAGGGTAATGATGAGTTCAAAGATCAAGTCAATACGTTCATCTCAGAGTTCAGAGCAGTTGGAGGATTCTCAGACATCGCTGATATGTATCTGGGAGAACAGAAGTCTCTATTCGATGATTCTGGTGTTCCATTCTTCTTTGACCTATAAACACTAACCTATCAAGGAGACATCTTAGTGAAGCTGAAAAAACTATTTCTCTCGCTTACGACCGAAAAGAAGGATGAACCTGCATCAAGGTATGTTCGTCTTGCGAACATCGCAGTACTCGCTCTCATCTTCTACGGACTCTTCTCTTTTGGCTTCTCAAGACTCTCCTATACCTTCAGATGGGATTCCGTGTGGAAGTACCGAAATAATCTTCTTGATGGTTTCATCATGACGATCCTACTCTCACTGGCATCCCTCGTATTGAGCATCCTTCTGGGATTCCTCTTTGCAGTCACGCAGAAAAGCCGTATTCTCCTGATCAGGTTCTTCTCTCGTACCTATATCGAAGTCATACGAGGAACCCCTCTATTGGTTCAGATCCTCATGTTCTTCTATGTCATAGCAAATGCAGCAGGACTGAATAACCGTTATATTTCCGGTGTGCTCATCATGTCGATCTTCTCTAGTGCTTACATCGCAGAGATCATCCGAGCAGGGATTGATGGCGTAGGATCCACCCAGCTTGAGACAGCACGATCGATCGGTCTGACAAAGAAGCAGACCTTTCGCCATATCGTATTCCCTCAAGTCATCACTGGCGTCCTTCCCCCTATGGCGGGGCAACTTGCCTCACTGATCAAGGATTCCTCTCTCTTATCGATCATTGCGATCAAAGAGTTCACCATGGCAGCTAGAGAGGTGAATGCAAACACCTTCTCAACATTGGAGACCTACATCCCATTAGCTATCGGGTATCTGATCCTGACACTGCCTATCTCTTATGTGACGAAGAAACTGGAGAGGAGATACTTCTATGAGACTTAAAATTGATAAACTGACAAAAACCTATGGAGATCTAACGGTCCTTGATGAACTTGACCTAGAACTCGATGGTCTCAACTCCCTTGTACTCATCGGACCTTCCGGAGGGGGAAAGACCACCCTTCTCAGACTTCTTGCAGGTCTAGAAAAACCTGATTCAGGATCCATCATAGTGAATGACCATAACTTGAATTGTACTGAGGAAGAGCTCCTGACTTATAGAAGAGATGTAGGTATGGTATATCAAGCCTATAACCTCTTTCCTCATCTCGATGCACTAGAGAATATCATGCTTCCGTTGGTTCATGCCCAGAAGATACCGAAAAAAGAGGCTCGTGAACAAGCTCTTACCCTACTCGAACGGTTTAATCTGGCAGAGCATGCCTTTAAGAAACCGGTAGCCCTATCTGGTGGACAACAGCAGAGGATCGCCATCTGCCGTGCAGTAGCGATAAAACCTGAGATCCTCTTCTTTGATGAACCGACCTCCGCTTTGGATCCTGAATATACTTCAGAGGTACTAGATCTGATCGAAGAGCTCAGAGAAGATACTATGGAACTCATCCTAGTTACGCATGAGATGGGTTTTGCACACAAGGCTGCAGATCATGTACTCTTCATATCTGATGGAGGAATCATAGCTCAGGGGCCACCTTCTGAACTATTTGAACACTCAAAAAATGAACGAGTTAAGAGGTTCTTTGATAAAGTTCTTAAGTACAATTAATAATACCTACTATAATCCTATACACTATTGATAAATGCCTTTATAATCTTTGGTAGAGGGGGGATGAGTAATTGACACTGATACTATATGCCACAAAACATGGTGCTGTAACATCTTGCGCAGAGATCCTTTCAGAGAAGCTTGCGGATGATTGCACAATAATCAATATTAGAAAAGACAAGATACCTTCATTAGATGACTATTCTTCTGTGATCCTTGGATTCTCAGTACAGGCAGGGGCGATCTCAAAACATATTAAGAAGTTTGCTGAA
>CAZLZY010000354.1:0-2723 GCA_964564075.1 uncultured Spirochaetales bacterium | reverse complement strand
TGTACTGAATTTCATCGTAAGAACCCAGAGACAGCAGTACGGTGTACCACCAGTGATACGGTATTAGCGAACAGTATGCTACAAGGGGAGAACTTCAAATATTACCAATGTTTGAACGGACTTGTCGATGTAGTGGTACCGATCATCATAGAGGGTGACCATATAGCCAATCTCTTCTCAGGACAATTCTTCTTTGAAGAACCCGAGATCTCTTTCTTCAAGAAACAGGCGAAGAGCTTCGGTTTTGATGAAGGTCCCTATCTAAAAGCACTCAGAGAGGTCCCTGTGGTGACGATTGAAGAGGTCACCACTGCTATGACCTTTCTCCAGAATATGACCCAGATGATCAGTGAGATAACCTATCAGAAACTAGAACAGATCGAAATGCATGAGCAGAAGCTACAAGCTGATGCACGTTACCGTGCCTATATCCATAATGCCCCATTAGGAGTATTCCTCACCGACCACTCGGGAGCTTTGATCGGGGCGAATGTAGAGGCCTGCCACCTCACCGGTTACACGGAAGAGGAGTTACGTACACTGAACTTATTCGATACACTCATCGATGACCCTACTCAGGAAGCCTTCTCTTTCTATGATTCCTCTGGTAACTATAAGAACTCGAATGTCGATATTATCTGTAAGACACGAGGTGGTGAGAGCTGTTGGTGGAATGTTATCACCACAAAGCTAGCTGATGACCGTTACCTCAGCTTTGTAAAGGATATAACCGAGCGGAAGCTTGCTGAAGAAGAGCTTATAAAGAGCGAGAAGAGCCAGGCTTTTCTCGCTCAGACAGCGATCGAGGTCGTCAAGCTCACCACCTTTGAAGAGGTATACCGTTTCTCAGTCACGAAACTCTATGAGTTGCTTGAAGAAAAATGTATCGTCTCATTTGCAGAATATTCACAAGAGGATAGTCAATGGAAGATCTTGAACATAGAGGGACTCAAAGGCTTTCACACTAAACTTTCGAGCCTTCTAGGAATTGATATAGAGAACCTTACAGGGACCGTCTCCCCAAGCTATATCGAACAGACGAAAAGTGGGAGATTAATAGAACTCTCTTTAGATTTCCTAACTCTCCTCCCTGCCAGATCCTCTCAAAAGATCGAAAAGAGTCTCAAGCATCTTTTAGGAATCAAAAAGATGTATGGTATAACCTTTGCACATAAAAAGGCGATATTGGGGAATATAACCATCATCACGACAAAAGATACGAAGCCCCTCAATGTGGAGTTGATCGAAGCCTTCGTATCACAGGTATCGAACTTCATCAACCGATTACAATCGGAGAAGGCCCTACAAGAGAACGAGGAGAAGTTGCGTCTTATCTATCGTGTCGTTCCCGTAGGCATCGTGGTCCTGCCGAGAGACCGGGTCCTCAAAGAGGTGAACCCCCGTGTATGTGCTATCACTGGATATACGAGAGAGGAACTTATCGGTTCTCCTGCAAGGCTGCTCTACCCTTCTCAGGAGGACTATGATTTCGTAGGTCAGTTATATGATCAGGACATACCCGAGCAAGGCCCTAGAGAGCATGAGACACTGTGGGTAAAGAAAGATGGTACGATCATCGATATCTTATTGACCTCGACCCCGCTCGATACCGAAGATCTCTCAAAAGGCTTCATCTTCACTGTTCTCGATATCACAGGCCGTAAAGAGGCAGTACAACGGCTCAAGAACAGTGAGAGTTCCCTTAAAGAAGCTCAACGAATCGCTCAGATGGGAAACTGGGAGTATGATATCATTACTCAAAAGTTCCAGGGGTCTGATGAAGTATTCCGAATCTATGGGATGACTCCACCGAATACACCTCTTACTCGTAAAGATCTTGAGGTGTTCATACACGAGAGTCCTCTCATCGCACCAAGTCTACAAGCACTTATAAACCATAAGACGCCCTTCAATCTGGAGTTCACGATACAACCCTTAGATGGGACCCCCCTAAAAGTAGTCGCCACAAAGGCATTGCTTATCACCAATGAATCTGGCAGGCCTCTCAAGATTCAGGGAATCCTACAGGACCTTACCGATCTGAGAGCCGCTGAAGAGGAACAGAAGAGACTCAAGGAACAACTCGCTCAGGCACAGAAGATTGAATCTGTAGGGAGGCTCGCAGGTGGAGTCGCCCATGATTTCAATAATATGCTGGGAGTGATCCTAGGCTATGCCGATATGGCTATGGTTGATATGGACACGGAGCTTCCTGTCTATTCAAGTCTACAAGAGATCCACAAAGCAGCAGAGAGATCTGCTGCACTCACCGCACAACTACTCGCCTTTGCGAGGAAACAGACAGTCACTCCAAAGCTCATTGATCTCAACGCGAGTATGAAAGAGATGCATAACATGCTAGGGCGTCTTATCGGAGAGGACATAGAGCTTCTATGGAATCCAGGAGCTAGCAGCTCTACGGTAATGATCGATCCGTCCCAGATAGACCAGATACTCACGAACCTCTGTGTGAATGCACGAGATGCTATCACTGAATCAGGAGTGATCACCATCACCACAGATACGGTCATCATCGATGAGACCTTCTGCCTTCAACAACCAGAGAGTGAACCGGGAGAGTACGTCGTACTCTCCGTCTCTGATAATGGGAAGGGGATGGACTCAGAGACTATCACACATCTGTTCGAACCTTTCTTCACCACAAAAGAGATGAATAAAGGTACGGGTTTAGGCTTCGCTACGATCTATGGCATCGTGACACA
>CAZLZY010000353.1:0-2726 GCA_964564075.1 uncultured Spirochaetales bacterium | reverse complement strand
CAAGTTCCAAAGAATATCGAAGGCCTCCCATACGAGTAATATCTGAAACTCCTAAAAAGAAATCTGTTTCACTCAGAGTTCGTGCTCTTCTATTCTCAGAGTTCGCAATAATCTGTTCTCTTCGTTGCATGAGGCCCCTTCCCCATCTATCAGGAGAAGAGTCCATGAATAACCCAAACAGATCAGCTCCAGTCCCACGATATTGAGCTCCTCGATACAGATTCAGGTCTGGATCCAACATTTCACTATACCCTGATGACAACCAGCTTTGAGCATATTCGAATGAGTACATTTCTGAACCCCGAGTATGATCAATAGAAAGGAATCCCATAAGCTCGGGATCTTTGAATTCTTCCCAATGGGCGTATACGAACACTGTTTTACGACTCATAAAGTTATCCTATTCATTTTTTAGGTGCTCTTTTTCGTAATGGCAATCCAGCATCTTGTAGTTTTCTACCTAGCTCATCATCAAGAGCAACTTTTATAAGATCTTTTTCTAAACCTAGAATGGTTAGTACTTGAACATATGTCCCCATGCCTACAGAAGGGGCTCCTTTTTCAACAGACCATAGGGTAGCTCTACTTATCCCTGCACGTTCTGCCATGAGATCTACTGATATCCTTCTACGTAGCCGAGCTAATCTTATATTCTCACCAAGTGTTTCAAGCATTCTTTCTGTTTTAGGGAATAACAGTGTTTTCTTCTTCATAATGTTTAATATTTTAAACCATTATACTAGTATTGTCAATTTTATTAAACGTTATCCTCTAAATTGAGGTTTACGCTAATTAAGAGAAACAAGAGAAACAATATCTTTAGAGAACCTCAGAACTTCGTTTTCGATTTGAATTGTTAACGCATCGGTATCACTGAGATCAGGAGACGCTGTTATGGTGTGTTCGATGATAGAATCTATCCCTTTGCCAGGGAGAGTAAGCCGGTATCCTTTCAGGTCACACCCTTTCAGACTCTCACTATACTTCTTCTGAACCTGTCTATTCTCTCCAGTGACCCATACTTCGAAGCTGACAGACTCATGCAAGAATACGATAGCGACTTTAAGTCTTTTCTCTTTCAATTCTTTTGGTGTCATATTGAAGAAGGTCATATCCATGAAGCCCTGATAGATACTCCCTGATACATTATATTCAGGATAGCTCTTTTTAAGATGAACTCTCAAACCCTTGATATAATCCACCAACCCCACATAGGCTCTTCTTAGGGTACCGTCTTGCATCTGTCTCTTATACTCGATCATATCTTCAGCAAAGGATGACAGAGGGAGTACCTCCATGGGCTATGAGACAGTCAAGAACAGTCTCAAGGATTCTCGATTTAGAAGTTTTCAAACAGCGGTAAAGAGATGCAAGGAAGGCCAACTTTTGTTAGCGCATCAGTTACCTCTTTATTAAAATATGGATGAAGGATCCTTGGAATATAAGAGGTAGTAAATTCTTCTGGTATGGAATCTGAAGTAAGCTTAGCATAATCTTCTGTGAGTAAGAATGATACAGAATAGGAAATTGACAGTTCAAAGATTGATGTCTTGGAAACCTCCTGTTCAATCTTCTCTTTTAATACATAGGTGAAAGTGGTATCAACAAAAAGCTGATTCTTCTTTATATGTATAATTGTATCTTTTGTATCAAATCGAAAATAGATTTCAAACTCACCCTCTTCACTTTGAATTGGGAATGTATCAAATGAAAAATGTTTAACTTTGATTCTATTAATCTGAATCAGTTCTAATAATTCTACCATGTTAATTTTCACGACAATCCTCTTCATAATGCATTCTTATTTTTCCAAAATTTCCACTTATGACATTTTGATACTCATATTTGATCTTTCTCACTCCACTTGATGTATATGATTTATACCTACCGACAATCAGTTTATTCTGCTTTTCAATAATACTATTCTTTGTATCAACCACACCACAGTGTCTTGAGAAAATAGAATTGATATAAGCATTTAAGCTTATTCCATTCTCTACAGCAGTCTCTGCTAGTTCTTTATGCAGATTCTTTGGAACACGGACAACGAATTTTCCGCTGTACTCTCTCTTTTGTAATGCTTCTGGTTCTGGAATAACGTCTCCATCCTCAAGTGCAATACTCAGCCAACCAGTCATAGCATCCTTTATCATCTCATATGCTTCAGTTATTGTTTCACCTACACTCATACATCCTTGCAACTCTTTTACTTGAATAAAGAATGTTCCATCTGCTTCTTGCATAGTTTCGATCTTATAGGGAAGCTTTAGATACTCCTCAAGTGTTCTCACGATCCCACTCCTCTAGATTTAATAATCTAATAATCTGTTTTACATAAATCCTTTTCACCGGTTTATGCTTAGGAAGTACTTGCATCAAACCCTCCCGTTCCAATTTATAGACATAATGAGAGATTCCCCCCTTTGGTTGTCTACGAGCGAACCCAAAACTTGTTAATAGATAATCAAGTGTTTCAAAGTCTACATTATTTGTGTTCTGAAGCTATCTTTTGATTTTCTTATCAAGGTTTGCCAATTGTCCTACCTTTTTTAGTACTATATATGATACTACTTTGCAAGATTCAACTGCAAAGATAATAAAATATACAATACCACATAATTCAGATCAATTCAGCTATAAACTTTCTTTTTATGTTTATATACTATATTTTTATGTGTTTTTTATTATAATTATATTTTTTACATGTTTTTTACACTATTATAATC
>CAZLZY010000352.1:0-2728 GCA_964564075.1 uncultured Spirochaetales bacterium | reverse complement strand
ATAAAACGTGATAAGGATTCAAGGTTGATATTCTCTTTATCATTGAACCCGACGATGATATCACCGGCTCTTAATCCACCTTCATAGGCTGGTGAATCGAGATATATGTTTGCAACGAAGACACCTAAGATATCTTCATCGAGCTGAGTCGAATTTAGGATAGAGGCATATTGGTCCATATCAAGCATGGAGATTCCAAGCCATCCGTCAACTGCCTTACCAAATTTGATAAGTTCATCAATGATCAGTTTTGCATTATTGATAGGGATCGCGAAGCCTAAACCTATTGAGCCACCTGATGGAGCAGCGATCCAAGTATTGATACCTATTACCTCTCCATAGATATTGACAAGTGGTCCTCCAGAATTCCCGGAGTTAATTGCAGCATCAGTCTGAATAAAATCATTTATATTATTGATCGCTTTCCCTGAGCGTCCTAAGGCACTCACAATACCAGCTGTAACACTCGAGACGTAACCATATGGACTTCCCATGGCTAATACCCAATCTCCTACCTTAAGTTCTTGAGAATCGCCTAGTGAAGCTATTGGGATATCCTTCTCATCACTCTCGAAACTTATGACCGCGAGGTCACGTCTAGAATCTGTTCCAACCAGTTCAGCAGAATAGCCTCGACTATCATCAAGTACAACTTCGATACTTTTAGAATCTCCGGCTACATGATCATTGGTGAGTACGTAATAGGTAGTACCAGATTTTCTAAATATGACTCCTGAGCCGAGAATACTTGATTCGTACTCTTCATAGGGGTCTGATTCAAAGAACCAAGGCCATCCCTGCATACTACGAGTTTGCCTGGTCTCTATTGATGTGACATTTATCTCAACCACAGTTGGTAGTACTAGTTCTATGACTGAATTAAAGGATAACTGAAGTGCTTCGACTCCGGCTATATTAAGAGATCTGTTACTCTTTGGCTCATTCTCAATAGTGCCACTTATCTTCTCAGTAATAGTTGAGTTTTCGGGAACGAGTTCAAGTTTTGAATTGTTTGAATCGGTAATGATCTCTTTTGTTCCCGCAGAACCTAAAATAATGGTCGCGAACACGAGAATAGAGATTACGATCAGTAAAGAATACAATGGCTTAGGTCTCTTCATCTATAGCACCTCACGTGAAATATTACAAAGCAGTTAATATTTCCACACCATCTTTTATGACAAGTACTGTATGCTCCCAATGTGAGGAAGGCTTTCCATCTCTAGTGACGACTGTCCATCCATCATTAAGATGTTTTATATGTCTTGAGCCCATATTGATCATGGGTTCAATAGCTAAGACCATGCCAGGTTTTAATCTTGGATTTGGTCCGATACTCACATAGTTCGGTATTTGAGGCTCTTCATGTTGAGAGAGTCCCACTCCATGTCCACAATACTCTTTTACTACTCCATAGCCATGTTTTGTTGCATGAGAGAACACGGCTTTTGATATATCACTGATCCTATTCCCAGGTTTAACCTGTGAGATTGCCAGTGCTAGACTCTCCTGAGTCACTCTATTGAGTTTCGCTAGCTGTTTCGTTCCTTCACCAACGATTATAGACTGTGCAGCATCACTGAAATATCCATCAAGGTCGATACCAAGATCGATACTGAGGATATCACCGTGCTTTACGACTCTAGAACCAGGTATACCATGAATGATCTCTTCATTAATCGATAGACAGGCAGTTCCAGGAAATCCCATATAACCAAGGAAGGCTGGAGTACCCTTATGATCTTTGATGAATGAAAAACAATGATCATCGATCCGTTTTGTGGTCATTCCAGTTTTTACAAAGCTACGGAGTTCTTCATGGAGTTTCCCCAACAACTTACAAGATTTTCTGATACCGTCTATCTGTTCTTCATTCTTCAATTGAATCATAATTCTTTCTTCTTTATTGAGTCCAACACCCCATTGATAAATGAATAGGAAACATCATCGCTGAACTCCAGAGAGAGTTTAACTGCTTCGTCTATCACAATGTTCGGATGAACCTCTTTATTATATAATAATGAAAAAATACTCAATCGTAGAATATTTTTATTAACTTTTCCGATTGTTTTTACAGAATGGTTCTTACTATGCTTGTTAATCATAGTATCAATGTCCTCGATATGTTCTTTTGTACCCTCTACGAGATAAGCTGTATAGATCCTAACTTCTTCAATATTAGTTTCCTCATCTTCTTCACCAAGTATGAACTCTTCAGCTTCATTGGAGATATCATTATTTATTTCCCAGCTGTAGAGCTTCTGTAATGCTAGTGATCTTGCTGCATGTCGTATCTTTCTTTGTGTCATTATTCTTTTTCTAAAAGTATCGTTATCTCAGCTTCATTTCTCAGATCTGATACAAGTGAAGAGATTGCAGCATTATATGCCACATCCTTATTCTGTGTATAAATATTTTGAGTGATATATTGGGTCACTGTCATATTATTCGTAGGACTCAACGTATCACCAAGCTGAAGGATCTTTGGATCTCTTCTCTCATTCAATTTGAGTATGTGGTAACCAGAATTCGATTTTACCACCGTAGAGATCTCTCCGATCTCTAATGCAAAAGCTATATCAAAGAAGCTTTCTCCGAGTATCGTCTTCTTTGTTGAATCGTTTATTGCGATCCAACCTAGTGTTCCCCCAACGAACTTGGAATTGTCATCTTCTGAATATTCAATCACCTGATCCTCAAAGGATTTGACTCCATAACGAATATTCCG
>CAZLZY010000351.1:0-2742 GCA_964564075.1 uncultured Spirochaetales bacterium | reverse complement strand
TCCCTAGAGTTAACGAGAAATCTACAATATATACTGTATCGTCTTTTCCTATAGAATCCATTGGTATGGCTCTGTTGTAGTTGACAGCACTAATCTCAGTAATGTTATTACCCTCAAAATATAGAACTAAGTTTCCAGCACATTCTCCATCTAAATCATCATGATGCCATATATGAATTTTTTCCATTTTTTCTCCTTGGGTGGATGACGGGACTTGAACCCGCAACAACCAGAACCACAATCTGGTGCTCTACCAATTGAACTACAACCACCATGTAACATCATTCATTTGTTCTAACGAACGATGTGTACTTTGAATGATTATAAGTTTTTTGTCAATACCTTCTGAGAATGATATATGCCCAATTCACTTTTTCTTTTCCTTTCTTTTTACAGCAGTGAGGAAGCATAAAGAGATATGCCAGTCTATGGCTTTATCTGCATAGGATTTAACTAATGAGCCTTTTGTGATCTCAAGTAGATTCAACTCCTCGAAGGGGATCACCGGTGTATAGGTGTTTTCACACCATTTATTAATATCAGACTTTGTGATGAGCCTTTTCTCAATAACCTCGATAGTCTCAGTCTTAACATCAACGAAACCTGATGAGGAGAAAAGATCTTTTAGATATTTTTCTGTGATCTTCATCACAGCTCTATCCGATTCCCCATAGATAGTCTCTTCTGCTCTTTCGAGCAGCTGTATCTGGTCAGGGTCACTACAGAGCTCTGAGAGTCTCTGACAGCGACTCGGGATGATCTCACAAAGGGAGATACTCTTTGCTATCTTGTATAGCTCCTGTGTCATCCTCTTCTGGTCAGTGACCTTAGTATAGATATTCTGACCAATGACAGCCTCAAAGCTCCCTTGTAGAGAAGAGGCTTTGAATCTGTCGATAGAGGGGATCTCTATGATCTCAGGCCTATCGACTGGGATGAGTCCTTTCGCATATTCCGTCAACTCTCCAGCTAAGCTCCCTTTTGTAGTAACAGCGGTGACACCACCTTCGGGGGTCTGTCTACAGGCCTCCCAAGTCAGCATCCCTCTTCCAAGTTCGAAGATGAGGACTCTATCATGACGTACGAGCTTCAATGGGGAGAATAGTCTTGTTCGAATAGAGGCGAAGGTATCACCTCGGGAGGTGATCAGACGCTGCAACCAGTGATCTCTCTGAGTATCAGGAGGTGAGAAGGTCAGTATTTCTGGGAACGGTTCTTTGACTGCAGCATCGATCTGAGCCTCTCTACGCTGCCCGACGAGTTCTCTGATCGTATGCTCGTACCCCTGTTCTGAAGGGTCATAGAACACGGCTCCCTGAATGCCGTTGGGCAGATATTGTTGAGCAACCCAGTGATCCTTATAGGCATGAGGGTACTGATATCCCTTACCATGGCCGAAGCCCTCTTTGTCTCGGCTACTATCTTTCAAATGGTTAGGTACCTCTTCTGCAGCTTCGATCTCTAAGTGTTTGAGTGCAGAGAAGAACCCTAATGCACTATTAGATTTTGGCGCTGTAGCAAGATATAGAGCTGCCTGAGTAAGGTGAAAACGTCCCTCGGGCATTCCTACTCGATCATAAGCATCAGCTGCTGCAGTAACGATTCCTAGAGCCTGAGGATCTGCAAGACCTATATCCTCTGCTGCTGAGATGAGCATCCGTCTGAGGATATACTTAGGATCCTCACCAGCTTTGATCATCTTTGCCATCCAATAGAGGACTGCATCAGGGTCTGATCCCCGAATCGATTTGATAAAGGCGCTGATCACATCGAAATGATAATCACCCTCTTTATCATAGAGTACGACCTTCTTCTGGATACTCTCTTCTGCGATCTCTCGTGAGATGAAGATCTTCTCACCTTTCGGAGGAGGGAAGGACGAGGGCGTGGTCTCTACTGCGAGTTCCAATGCATTGAGAAGACTCCTTGCATCGCCATTCGCTATGTCGATGATATGTTCGAGAGCGCCTTCTCCGAAGGTGATATCAAAGGCTCCATAACCTCTCTCTGTATCATGAAGGGTCTGTTTAGCGATATCGTCGAGATCAGATTCGGTAAGTCTTGTTAATTGGAAGATTCGACTTCTACTGACAAGGGCAGCATTCACTTCGAAATAGGGGTTCTCAGTCGTAGCTCCTATGAGAACGACGGTCCCATTCTCTACCCAAGGAAGCAGTGCATCCTGTTGTGATTTATTCCATCTATGAACCTCATCGATGAAGAGAATAGTCTTCTTATGATAGTAATCAAGTCTGTTCTTCGCCTCTTCGATCTCTTCGCGAAGTTGTTTTACTCCGGATAACACCGCATTCAGTGTTGAGAAATGGCTCTTCGTCGTGTTTGCGATGACCCGTGCAAGAGTGGTCTTCCCAGTCCCTGGAGGACCATAGAAGATGACTGAGGAGAGTTGATCTGCCTGGATCGCTCTTCTGAGGAGCCTTCCATTTCCAATAATATGATTCTGCCCCATGTACTGTTCGAGATGTCTTGGTCGCATCCTATATGCTAGGGGTTGGTGATCTTGTTGTGTTGTTGATGAGAATAGATCCATACAGATGATTATAGTCCATGAATGAGAAAAGGAGAAGTATCAACTCTCTTGAACTTTATTTTGATACCTGAAAGAATACGCGTTCTAATAATAAGCAACAATCGTGATACTGGAGATACCGAGTGAAAAAATCATTCCTCATACTATATATAATGCTATTCTCGATTCCTTCTCTGTTCTCATATGACCTA
>CAZLZY010000350.1:0-2745 GCA_964564075.1 uncultured Spirochaetales bacterium | reverse complement strand
ACTTGATTCAGTATGGAGGAACATGTGAATACGATAAAAGAAGAACCTGATGAGAGGACGAGGTTGAGAGATTTAAGTCTGTCTCTGATCCTAGAGAACCAGCATTCATCGGGAGCCTTTGTAGCGAGTCCTACCTTCTCTCAATATGGGTACTCCTGGCTACGAGATGGGGCCTATATTGCCTACAGTGTACTAGTTAGTGGTTACTTAGAAGAGACTCATGCCTATATCAACTGGGTGGCAGATGTGATCGATAGGTATAAGTACAAAGTAGATGAGCTTCCAGCCCATCTAGCATCAGATATTCCACTCATCAACAACTGGTTCTTCAGTGCACGGTATACCGTGGATGGAGATGAGGATGCGAGTGACTGGCCCAATTTCCAGATAGATGGGTATGGTTCCTGGTTATGGCTCGTAGGGGAGTACTTGAAGGAAGCAAAGACTCCAATCTCTGCCTACTGGGAATCCTGTGCAGCGGTGGTTGTCTCCTACCTTGAACTCGTCTGGAATATTCCCAACAGTGACTGTTGGGAGGAGTTCCCAGAGCATGTGCATCCGGCAACGCTCTCTTGCATAGCTGGAGGACTTACGGGTATCGCACCCTATGTACCTGGAGCTCTTGCCACTCGTTGCAAGACCCTTTCAGGGACTATAACAGAGTTCTTATATGAGACCGTACATTCAGGTGGGTTCTTTCCCAAATATGTGGGGTCCGAGACCATTGATGCAAGTCTACTATGGCTCTGCGTTCCCTACAACGTGATACCCCCGCTAGATCCGGCAATGATCAAGACGGTAGAGAGAATAGAGCGTGAGATAACAATAGAAGGAGGTGTGAAGAGGTATCCACAGGATACCTATTACGGAGGAGGAAGGTGGATCATCCTCTCAGCGTATCTAGGATGGTACTACCTACAGATCGGGAATGCTAAGCGTGCAGGAGAAATGCTTGATTGGATTCTTGCACAGCAGGAGGATTGCGGACACTTACCTGAACAGGTACTCGATCAGGTCAATGATCCGTCAATGATAGAACCTTGGGAAAAGATGTGGGGCAGTGTCGCTACTCCGCTTCTCTGGTCCCATGCAATGTTTCTGATACTCGATAGGGAGTTATCAGTATATAATCAAAACAAGGAGCGTACAAATGAGTAAGAACATCAATTGGAGAAACATCGTTCTTGCAGCAGCAATGCTGCTGGTCATCACTTTCCCTCTCACAGCACAGGGTGCTGTTGAGAAGAAGACAACTATCAACTACTTCTCTGGTAGAGTAGAGACAGTAGATTGGACAGATGAGAAGATCGCAGAATTCGAAGAGCTCAATCCCGATATCATGGTAGAACATGAATTTCAGAAGGATGCATCTAATGTCATCAAGGTAAAACTTGCATCAGGTGAGATCCCAGATCTTACTACCGTAGTGAACCAGGACTTCATCGATCAGGGGATCTTCGCAGATATCTCAGATGCACCCTTCTGGGACAGAATCCTACCATCAGTAAAAGATCTCTGTACCGATCTTAGGACCGGTAAACAATACAAGGTCGCTACGAACGTGACTATGGGTGGACTCTTCTATAATAAAGCCATATTCGCTGAACTCGGACTAACAGATGCACAGACTTGGGATGGGTTCGTTGCGAACCTTGAAGCTATCAAGAAAGCATACCCCGATAAGACTCCTCTCTTCTTCGGTGGAAAAGACTCTTGGACCTTGGGACACCTCATTGAGTTCTGGGCACATGGTGTAGTGAAACAGGATCTAGGTATCTCTGGATCAAGACAGGCTTTCCTCGATAATACCGTAGATTGGGATGCCCCTAACGGGATCATGGAGAACTTCGCAGCAGCTCTCATGGAGCTTGAAGAAAAAGAGCTGATAAACTCTGATGCGATCACCGCTAGCTATGATAACCAGAAAGAGGCTTTTGCCAGTGGTGAAGCAGTGATGATCAACCAGGGTATGTGGGTCGTAGGGGATATTATAAAACTCAATCCCGCTATGACGACTAACATCGGCTTCGGTCCCTTCCCATCAGTAGTAGATGGCTACGAACCTATGGTCCTCTGTGCTGAGGATTCAGTCTATGCTATATCAGCAACCACTAAAGATATGGACAGTGTCATGTCCTTCCTAGATTTTATGTTCAGCCCTGCTGTACAGAAAGAGTACTGTGAAGTACGTTCTATGCCTTCAGCTTTTACTGACGTAAGTGCTGACTGGTCACCGATCAAAGATGATGCTAAGAGACTGGTAGAGAGTTATGTGAACATCAACTTCTCTACAGAGGCTCCCTCAGGACTCTCAGTAGACGATACCGGTAGACTGGTTCAGAAACTCCTTAATGGGGACTATGACTCAGCAGCAGATTTCGCAGCTAACTATCAGGAACTCTGGAACGAAGCATACTAGAGTACTTATATCTAAGGTAACAGGTAATGAGATGCCATACCGGTTTAAGACCGGTATGGCAGTATGTGAGAAAACCGAATAATGAATCGCTATTGGGGTATACATGAAGATCGAGACTACTAATTGGCACAAATATATGGCAATACCTGCCTTTCTCCTATTCTCTCTCTTCTTCCTGCTACCCTTAGTACAGGGAGTGGGGTTGAGCTTTACCAAATGGGATGGGTTCTCCACCCCTGAGTTCATAGGATTTGGGAACTTCATCTCCTTCTTCACTGATGAACGGGCCATAGGGGACGTGAAGACTACGGTGTTATTCGCACTCG
>CAZLZY010000349.1:0-2757 GCA_964564075.1 uncultured Spirochaetales bacterium | reverse complement strand
GCGTCACATACCAGATCAGATGAATGATCACTAAGATCTTCACACTTGTCGAAGTAAAAAGGAAGGGGGTATTAAACACTGCCCTATAAAGATAATTGATAATTCCACCCATCTCAAACATCTGCCTGAACATCAAAGTCCCAACTACTGGAACGACGATAAAGGGCAGGAGGATCAATGCAATATATACCCCACGGATTGATGATCTGATTTGATCAAGCATCAGTGCCACGATGAAACCTAAGGAGATCTGTAAAGGGACAGTGACAAAAATAATCACCATCGAGTACCTGAAAGCCTGCCAAAATTGTGGATCAGATAATATTGCCTTATAGTTCTCAAGCCCTACGAATCGTGGAGTATCGATATTCAAGAAAGTTATAAACTGAAAACTTAGATATATCGCAACCATCAATGGGATAATCATCAAAAATACCATGATAAACGTACTAGGTGTCACGAATTTGAGAAACACTCGTTTTTTCATGTTAAATACTCCTTCGTGTTCTTATTAGAGTACTGATTTACAATCAGTACTCTAATACATTATTTTATTGTAAGAATCCGTTAGCCTTAGCCTCTTCCATGTATCGGTCTTCAGCCATATCGAGAACTTCCTGTGGGGTATACTTACCTGTTGCAACTAGAGGAAGCGTATCCGCCAGTACAGATCTCACGAGAGGCATTGCCGGGGTATTCCTATAAGCCCCAACACCCTCTGCAAGACCGGTCATAGTTGCTTCCATAAATGGCCCAATATCATCAGACTCAAGGGTTTTCATACGAGTTGGGATTCCATAGTTGACAGCCTCCATTTGACTTTCAATATCTACAGCTTCCATAAGTACTTGAAAAGCCAACTCAGGATCTATTTCCAAGTTCTTTGGGATACAGTAGAAATCATTCCAAGCACTTGCAGAAATAGGTCCCCCCTCTACAAAGGAGACGGATGGAGCGAATGCAAGCTCTTCATATAATGGGGAGATCTCTGGATTTACCATATTCACACTTCTACTTGCCCAAATATTAGCAAAACCTACTCGTCCCGTCGTCAAACCAATCTGAAGGTCATCAATATTGTATGATAAGGCCTCAGGACCCATAGCATCAACGATCTTCAAAAGCATTTCCAAAGCCTTTATACCGGCTTCATTATTGAATGACGGTGAATTATCTTCATTCAAGTATGAAGCACCATATCCTCCAAGAGCATGTAGAAATTCAATCTCCCACGCCCAACCAGCATGAAGATTTATCATATATGAGATATCGATTGAAGGTTCTTTCTCTTTAAGGGTCATAGCAGTTTTTAATAACTCATCATATGTCTTAGGTATTGATAGACCATGTTTCTCAAAGAGGTCTTGACGATAACACATGACAAAAGAGTTAGAACTCATTGGTATTCCTACGATATGACCATCAGCTGTAGCAGCCTCCCATGCCGTAGTAGGGATATCACCTAGATCATACTCATCCCAGTATTTCTCTACCAAACCATCTAAAGACATCAACCAACCTGCATAGCCCCATTCACTGATCTGTGAATTTGAAGCATGAACGATCTCATAAGGAGATTTTTTCCCTCCCGAAAGAGCTAAACGAACCTGCTCCTGAGCTCCAGTATTATTGAGGAACTGAATATTGATATTTAGATTATCAATAGCCTCTAGTTTTTGGAACTCTTCCTTATAGAAATCAGTCAAAGGGAAAGTCCATCCAATGATATCGATATCTGTTTCTACCAAGGGTGCCTCAATATTGAATTGCGCTGATGTATCAACTTCCGCCTCCTGCTGGCCTCCTGCATAGAGACTAGTTGCCAAAATACATGTAACTAAAAGAATCAAACTTAACTTTTTCATACAACCTCCGTGTTATATTCTAATTGGTATTAGCTA
The DNA here is from genome assembly GCA_964564075.1 of uncultured Spirochaetales bacterium. Lineage (GTDB taxonomy): Bacteria > Spirochaetota > Spirochaetia > CAKZLE01 > CAKZLE01 > CAKZLE01. The sequence continues at coordinate 856 of CAZLZY010000349.1, read as the reverse complement.
TACCTTTAAAACGCTTTTTTACTATCTGTGATCCTACCAAGGATATCGTATCCTAGTTGAAGGAACATATCCAAGAAATCTATGAAGACCCAATTCTCTTTCAGAAGATCCCCCTCTCTTCTCCAGACATCACATACTCGCATCTGCACTCTCTGATTCGTTGCAGGCAGTCCAAGCCAGTCACCACCGGTCAAATTTGCACAATAACTAGGCCATCCAGTTGAAGCAACATAGTCCCCCTCGGCAATCCTACTGACATGAGTGCCACCTACTCTCCCAGAGAGAGCTTTCCTGAAAGGTTTCTGGTGTCCTTGCTTGAATCCATCGATCCCATAGGTAGTTCCTATCCCAGCAGGACCATACCATAGCATCTGATGATCCCAGTGGGTTGCAAGTAACTCTGGAGGCATATCGACCTCATCACTACTTGGAAGACCATTAAAGATCATATCATCAACAAGCAATCTTGTTTTCTCGGTCTGTTTATGATCAGTATCATGAAACCACACACCAACATGGGTCATGGGTCCAGGAACCAGATTCAAATCAGCTCCTGTACTTCTTGGTAGAGGATAATGTCCTAGCTGATTGAGAACACTCATCATATCAATAAGAAGATGCGTTCTTGATATCTTATTATCTTCAAACTGATTGAATTCAACAAATCGTAAGAATAATGGTTTGTTCAAAGAAGGTAACCCAAGCCAATCACTTTTCATGTTTCCATAGATATAGCCCATGCTTGTTACCCATGTGGATCCTTCAAATTCACCACATATACAGACATCTGTTCTCATCTCCATAACAGGGAGAGCACGTTTCAGAGGTACCCAAAATATATCAATTAATTCTGCAA
>CAZLZY010000348.1:0-2764 GCA_964564075.1 uncultured Spirochaetales bacterium | reverse complement strand
CGCTATAAAAACCGGCATCATATTCAATATGATAGTCTGGAGCTACTGTTGCTGTGTAAGCGTCATGCAGACCCCATGGGAAGCCAGAATATTGGATAGTCTATAGGATGTCTCTAAGGAGGCGACTAAATATGGGAAAGAGAAAAAATAGGTATTACACCCAAAATGAGCGATTAGCCATACTCAAAGCCTATGACAATAGCGGGATGGTGTTATCTGAATTTTGTGAACAGATAGGGGTGAATAAACGGACAGCATCAAACTGGATGAAAAATCGTAAACAAAAGACAGGTAAGTTTGCTCCTCAATCAGAGTCACATCAACCATTTGTATCGTTACCAGTTGCAACTCATCAAAGAGATACAGTACTTCCATCTCAACAGCCGAAGAATTGTCAGCAGCAAGAACAAGAACAAGAACAACAATCATCATCATCATCATCACAGCATATTATTCTCAAACGAAATGGATGGGTAGTAGAAATACCCACAAGATGTGAACGCACCGAGGTATACCAGATCCTCAGCGTATTGGAGGATCTGTATGCAGTTTGATATCAAATCTTGTTATATTCGTCCAGGGTATACTGATCTCAGACGAGGGATCAATGGCTTGATGCAGACAGTCCTTGGTGAGATGGAACTGCATCCGAACGGTGGAGATCTTTTTCTGTTCTGCGGTAGAAACCGCAGGAATCTCAAGATGTTGTACTGGGCAGGTGATGGCTTCTATCTGATACAGAAATATCTTCACACCACTACATTCCCTTGGCCTAACTCAGAACTCGAAGCATTGCAGATTAGTGAAACAGAGCTTAACCTCCTACTGAGAGGGGTAGACTTCTGGCGAGCACATCCAATCCTATTAGCAGAAAAACAGATGGTATCAGCATAATAAAATAGTCTTGTAAACACTTCTAATTTGTTATAACACATAGACTAAAACACTCATTACTGCTATACTGGTTCTTATGAATGAACATGAGTTACTACTGAAGATGTCAGAAAAGATTTCGGCACTACAAGCCGAAAATTCTTTCCTGAAACAGGCCTTGGATCAGAGCCATCAAGTCATTACGGATCTTTCAGCCCGTCTAGATATCCTTGATCAGAGGGCTGCAGCAAAAGCCCATCGGGCCTTTGTCTCTAATAGTGAGAAGCTATCCCATAAACCAGAGATAGCAGAACCCGAAGGGGAGATCCCTGAAGATACCCAGTTTGATGAGGCTGAGGTTATCTCTCAGAAGAAGCCTAAGGCTCCACGTAAGCCTGCTAAGCGTATCCCTATCGATCCGAACATACCACGTGAGACGGTTATCATCACTCCTGAAGATTTCAATGAGCTCTGCTCATCATGTGGTAAGAAGCTGAAGAAGATTGGAGAAGATGCGGTAGAGGTCCTTGATTACGTTCCTGCTAGCTTGAAGGTTATGCGCTATATCAGAGAGAAGTATGCCTGTTCATCATGTAAGCATACCGGGGTGCTACAGGCTCCCTCCCCTCATAACCGCATCATCCCTGGTGGGATGGTCGGTAATGGACTGATTGCTGCATCACTATCGGATAAGTTCATCTATCATCTGCCCTATGCCCGACAGAGTATCCGATTTCGTACTATTGGATTCCCGATCAGTAGACAGAATCTCTCACGATGGCAGCTACAGGTGTCAGGACTCTTAAGCCCTCTTGTATCGCTCATTGAGCAGTATATTCTCTCAAAGGATGTCATCCATCTTGATGAGACGACTCTACAAGTCATGGGAGAGGCTGAAAGAGAGAACACCAAGACCTCCTATATCTGGCTTCGATTATATGATGGACAGGATCCTCCTGCAGTAAGTTATCGTTACTACCCGTCAAGAGCGACCTATGCGGCAAAAGAGTTACTCGAGGGGTACTCAGGCATGATACAAACTGATGCATATGGGGTGTATAAATCACTGGTAAAAAACAGTGAGGGGAAGCTGACACAGGCGTTTTGCTTATCTCATGTAAGACGACTCTATTATGACATTTATGTCAGTTGTGGGGGGAAAAGCAAAAAGAAGAAGAAAAAGAGTCCAGCCAATCCCCTCAGAAAAGCGACCGAAGTGATCTTAGAGGATATATCGGACATCTTCAAACTCGAGTCAGAACTCAGAGAACAACTCTATACCCAGAAGATCTCTGAAGAAGAATTCCTTGATAAGCGGAAACATCGTGCAAAGAAGCTCTTTGAACAGTTTAAAGCTCATGTAGACACCTATAAGAAGATTACACTACCAAACACTCCCTTTGCAGGAGCACTCAATTACACGCTTAACCAATGGGATGGTCTACAAACTTACTTAGAAACCCCCCTGCTATCTCCTTCAAATAATGCGATTATATGCGTAATCTTAGAAAATGCGCAGAAACAGAAGGACCCCCTTGATGAGAGTCTGATTTGGCCATTTTGTGCTTAATACTCAATAATTCCTGCGCATTTTAATTTCTATCTCAAGCCAAGCATTCTAGCGATTTCATCTTCTTTACCCTTCCATAATGGTATTTGCTCTTGGTCTGACTTAGGGGTTATTTTTTCAATGGCAGATCTCATTTGCTGTAAGGAGGGCCTAGTATATACTCGTGTGGTGTCCAACTGAGAGTGCCCCAACAAAGTTGAAACTTGCTCAAGGGGCATTCCATGCTGGTACAGGTATGTCGCCTTACTTCTCCGAAGCAATTCCTTACGTAAGGAATTGCTTCGTCTTCTGTTCATTCACCCTAAGGCCCATCTCTCCTTC
>CAZLZY010000347.1:0-2765 GCA_964564075.1 uncultured Spirochaetales bacterium | reverse complement strand
CATGCTTCAATCAGATCTGTATATACGAATAATGGGAAGATACGATGTAAGGTAGTCATCAATGCTGCGGGATGTTGGAGTGATGCGATAGCTCAATTAGCCGGTGATCAATATTTCTCCCTTCATTTCAGAAAAGGGATCGATTGCATTCTTGATAAGGCAGTAGGGAAAGAGCAAACCATGATCGCAGCTAACCCTCAACTGTTCAAGGCACAATCATCACATTCGAAAGGGGGTGGGATCGTACCCTGTATCGAAGGAAATATTCTCATCGGTCCCACGGCTGAAGAGATCTACAGTAGAGATGACTATTCGACCCATTTAAAGGACTTTGATAGTCTGTTCGAGATCATGAATTTGAACAGAAGGTTGAGTAGAAAAGATATCATAACCTATTTTGCAGGTATTCGAGCTTGCAGTTGGAATGAGGATTTTATCATCGAAAGATCTCCATCCTTGAATAATATGATCCATATAAGTGGGATCCAATCTCCAGGACTCGCCTCAGCTCCAGCGATAAGCGCTAAGGTAGAGGGACTTGTCATAGCCATACTAGGAGAGGTGAAACGGGATCCTTCCTATAGTCCTACTAGAAAAGTTTCTCCTTCAGTACATCTTATGAGTCATGAGGATAAGAAGGAGATGCTAACTAAGAGACCTGATTATGGGAATATCATCTGTAGATGTGAACAGATCTCTGAAGGAGAGATTCGTGATATTCTCACGAGTGTACTTCCTCCTATGACTCTTGATGGTGTTAAGAAACGAACTAGGACAGGTAGTGGAAGGTGTCACGGTTCCTTCTGTGCCCCTAAAGTCTTATCGATCATGGCTGAAGAGCTTGGTATACCATTAGAGTCTATTCAGAAGAATGGTCATGATTCTCCGATCGTCATGGGACAGACCAAACAGGGAGGTTCTCATGAGTGATATTCCAAGTCGATGGCAATTACTCGTCATTGGTGCAGGTCCTGCAGGCCTAGCAGCTGCAATAGCTGCAGCTGTTCTAGGAGTCTCAGTATTACTTATCGAACGGTCTGAGACTGCTGGTGGGATACTTAATCAATGTATTCATGATGGTTTTGGGTCTATACGATATGGAGAACAGTTATGTGGTCCGGAATATGCTCATAGAGAGATAAAAAGACTTGAAGAGACTACAGTTAAGACCTTTTTCAATACGACTATCACCGAGATAGTTCCCTGTGAAGGATACTATAGGATCGAAGCCGTCTCCCCGGAGAACGGAGCAATACTAGTAGAAGTCGAATCGATAGTCCTTGCAACAGGTTGTAGAGAGCGAAGTGCCCGTCAGATCTTTCTTCAAGGGGATAGGCCTTCAGGTGTATTCACGGCAGGTCTAGCACAATATATCATCAATTGTATGGGGTATCTGCCTGGAAAGAACTGTGTGATCCTTGGTTCCGGTGATATCGGATTGATCATGGCAAGAAGATTGACCTTAGAAGGAGCCTATGTCAAAGGTGTATTTGAGATCGAGTCAGAACCCTCAGGATTAGCTAGGAACATCGTTCAGTGTCTTAATGACTTTGGTATACCTCTGCATCTGAGTAGGACTGTCACTGAGCTTCATGGGAGACACCGTCTCGAGGCAGTCACAGTCATGAACGTTGATGAAAAGAATAATCTGATCCCTGGAACTGAACATAAGATCGATTGTGATACGCTTATCGTTTCAGTGGGGCTCATACCAGAGCATGATATGGTGAATCATCTTGGAATCGAATTCGATTCCAACACCTCTGGTCCTATCGTCGATCAAAATTATATGAGTAGCGTACCCGGAATCTTCTGTTGTGGAAACGCACTTCACGTGAATGACCTTGTAGATTATGTGACTGAAAGTGGTGAGATAGCTGGGAGTGCAGCTGCAGAGTATCTAAAAAGAGAAGTCGTTCATAGAACCCTTTATGTTACTACGGGTGAAAAAATACGATCCGTAGTTCCTCAGCACATAACGATGCGAGAAACTCAGAAGTTGCGCATCCCATTCTTCATCCGTAGCAATAGAACGATGAAACAGTCAGATATCATCATCTCTCATAATGGGTCAGAACTGTATAGAAAAAGTTTTAGAAGCATCAAACCACCAGAGATGATCCGTCTCATGTGTGAGATAGATAGTTCTCTCATCAAGGATAGTATCCCGCTAAAGATAATCATCGAGGAGAAGAAGATATGAAGACCATAGAGATGATCTGTATCAATTGTCCACGGGGTTGCCAGCTTACTGTACATAAAGGATCTGACGGGGCGTTACAGGTGTCAGGTAACAGTTGTGATCGCGGGATCGATTATGCACATGATGAACTTGAGAATCCCATGCGGATGGTCACTACCACGGTAAAGACCGATTCGGCAAAAACTCCTAGGGTAAGTGTGAAGAGTTCTTCTCCGATCCCCGTGGGTGAGATCCTCCCCCTGATGGAGAAGGCCGATATTTACACCTTGAAGAGAGCCTGTTATTGCGGAGAGGTCCTCATAGCTCATGTATGTGGAGATATCGATCTGATCGCTACACAAGAATTTACTAGTGAAAAAAGAGGTAATACCTGATGAAAGAGCGTTATGTTCTCACGATAGATTGCGGTACCCAAAGTATTCGAGCTATGATCTTCTCTTCTACAGGGACTCTTGAAGCTATCGAGAAGATAGCATATTCCCCCTATAGTGAAAAAGAGCCTGGCCGGGCAGAACAGGATGTTGAGATCTATTGGGATAGCCTCATCCAAGTTTTGAAACGA
>CAZLZY010000346.1:0-2769 GCA_964564075.1 uncultured Spirochaetales bacterium | reverse complement strand
GTTAGAACTTGAATCTGCAACTCCAGGAAGAGCTCCTATCGTTGTCACAGACAAAGACTCGCTCTATGATGCTGCCTATGCTATCGCATGGGATAAAAACTTCTCTACTGATATGACATTCGCAGTGACAATAACTGCGAATAAGACTAAATGGCTCACCAATACTCAGTACGGTGCCCTACGTGTCAAAGATGCTATCGTTGACTACATGAGACAGAAGTACCAGGAACGACCTGATGTTGATACGAAACACCCACATGTGATCTTTCATGCTCACGTGACGGGGAGACAAGCCTTCTTCTATCTTGATTTCTCAGGACAGGGGCTACACAGAAGAGGGTATCGAAAACATACCAGTGAGGCGATGCTCAAAGAACACCTTGCAGCATCACTCCTACACCGAGCCGGATACAAGAGCTACCATGATGAGCTTCCTATCCTACTCGACCCCTTCTGTGGGATGGGTACCGTCCCTATCGAGGCAGCTCTGATCGCGACTAATACAGCTCCCGGTCTTATCGCATCGGAGAGATTCGGATTCACCACATGGATGGGTCATGACCCTACTATCTGGGAAAGACTCCTGGTAGAAGCTAAAGAGAAAATCAGACCAAGTGATGCAGATATCACCGCCTGGGATATAAATGAGGAATATGTTGAATATGCTAAAGAACATGCTCAGATAGCTGGTGTTGAGGGCCTTATCAAATTCGATGTCAAAGATTTCACCAAACTCACTGAGACCTACCCTAAGGGGCTCATAGTAACAGACCCACCATATGGTATTCGAATGGGCAGTGCTAAAGAGGTCAGATTGCTCTTCCATCAGATGGGACATGTGTTCCAGACAAGTTTCCCCGGTTGGACGATCAGTCTCCTCTGTGGAGAACCAGATCTCCTAGAAGAGATCAAACTGAAACCCTCATCTAAGAATACGATCTTCAACGGAGCTATCCGTTGTCAATTCGTTCGTTATGACATCTTCGATGAAGATAAGCGTATTGAACTAGAACAGAAAGCAGAAGAGAAGAAACGTGCCAGATTAGAGGCACCTCTTGGTAATCGTGCAGAGATGTGCAAGAACCGTATAAAGAAGAACAAACGAGTCATGAAATCATTCTTGAGTAAGAATGAGATAACGAGCTACAGGATCTATGATGCTGATATCCCTGAATTCTCAGCAGCTGTTGATGTCTATGAGAACAGATGGGCTCATATTCAGGAGTATGCTCCCCCAAAGATAATCGAAACAGCCAAGGCTGAAGACAACTTCAAACAACTGATCGATGCAGTTCAACGAGCGACCGGGATCGATTATGAGGCTATCTTCACCAAACAAAGAAAGAAACAATCAGGTACTGATCAGTATGACAAGATAAGCACGAAGGGACAGACCTATATCATGAGAGAACATGGTATGAAGTTCCTAGTCAACTTCACTGATTATATCGATACGGGTATCTTCCTCGATCACCGACCTGTCAGAGGCATGATCAAAGATATGGCTAAAGATTGTAGATTCCTCAATCTCTTTGGTTATACCGGAACAGCAACCGTTCATGCAGCAGCAGGTGGTGCACTAAGTACGATGACAGTCGATTCGTCTGCAACCTACCTCAAGTGGGCTGAAGAGAACATGGAGATCAATGGTTTCACTACCATGAATCATATCTATGATAAAGATGATTGTATTCACTGGCTCAAGGCTAACAAAGAGAAGTACGATCTTATCTTCCTTGACCCTCCTACCTTCTCAAACTCTAAAAGCAGGAAAGATACCTTTGATATCCAAAAAGACCATAGAGGGCTCATTATGCTCGTCATGAAGCATCTGACACCAAATGGCACACTGATCTTCTCAAACAACTTCAGACGATTCTTCCTTGATACGAGATTGAAAGAACAATTCTCAGTCGAAGAGATCACCGATAAGACGATACCTGAAGATTTTAAGAGGAATATCAAGATCCATAGATGTTGGTTATTCAAACCTAAGAGAGTCGTTGCAAAGGTTCATCCTAAGGCTAAACCCGTAAGAAAGATCATACTGAAGAAACCTATCGAATAGTTCGATACACCAGTTTATACAATAAGAGCAGCTATTCTGTTAGTGATAACAGAATAGCTGCTTTTTTATGTGGGCATAATAAAAGCCGCCCCCCTAAGGAACGGCTTTATATAAAACTAATTAAGAATTAAATCTTAAAGAGCGATTGTTACCTGTGCTTTAATAACACCCTTATTGGTATCAGAACCAACTTCAGCACCTGTTAAATCTTCAGCTACATAGCCGAAGTATAAAGTAGCACCATCAATTAAAGTTGTATTTTCAATAGTTGCTGTTACATCAATAACATCAGCACTGGTATATCCACCACCGAGAGTTACTGTATACTCATCTGCTGTATAAACCGCAGATGCACCAGCGCCCCAAGCACTTGCCTGATCAAAGGATCCGTCTACTGTAAGAGCAATCTCATCACTAAGATCAGTTGAAGCAACTACTTCAAGACCCCATGCAGTCAAAAGTGTAGAACCAGTTACTGTTAGGGCAATAGAATCAAGATCGACTCCTGCTTGAACAGCTAAATCTGAACCTGCAAGAGTTTCATTAAAGAAATAACCATTAAGAGAAACAACTGTTCCATCCATATCCATGGAAGTTGCCAAAGATACATCAATATCATCAAAGTTGTCAGCTGTATCCATAGCAACTGCTACTGCAGTTCCGTCCATGTCATAAGCTAGCTTTGCTGATACATCTGCCAA
>CAZLZY010000345.1:0-2795 GCA_964564075.1 uncultured Spirochaetales bacterium | reverse complement strand
GAAGAACTTGGAACCAATCTGAAGAGGATCCGATATAGAAGATCTTCTACGAGTAATATACCTGATAGCGGAACGACTGTAGCGACCCGTGGTACGATCATGGGATCAAGTTCTATCGTATTAGCTGCAAAGCAGTTCAAAGAACTTCTCTCAAAACACCTAGCAGAACGACTCAAGTGTACACCTGAAGAGGTCACTTTCCATGGAGATAAGATCTGGGGATTGACCTATGATCAGAATCTCACCTGGGAAGAGGCCATGAAGGAACTCTTTCTGCAACGAGTCTCCCCATATGCCTTCGGAACATTCCAAGCTCCTGATGTCAGTTGGGATGAGACCAATGGACAGGGAAATGCCTATTTTACCTATGTCTACAGCTGTCAGGCTGCTGAAGTATCAGTTAATAAGAAGACAGGTAAGATCAAACTACTGAATATCGTGGCGTCACATGATATCGGGAAGGCGATCAATAAGGCAATGTTATTGGGACAGATCTATGGAGGCATCACACAGGGCGTCGGTTACGCTCTTATGGAAGAGGTCACCTCAGAAGAGGGAAGGACTACTAGTCTCAACTTTGATAAATACAAGATCCCACGAACTACCGACCTCCCAGAGATGACTGGTCTTATCGTGGAGAACTATGACCCACACTCTCTTACCGGAGCAAAAGGTATTGGAGAACCTGCATTAGAGCTCATAGCTCCAGCTATTGCGAATGCAGTCTATAATGCTACCGGTATCAGATGTAAATCATTGCCATTAACCATTAATCCGGAGGATCTCGCATGAGCAATATCATAACAATCAACAATCAACCGGTGACGATAACAGAAGACCAAAAAAGTATGTCACTGCTGACCTTCCTCAGAGAGAAACAGTTTCTCAATGGTGTGAAGAATGGCTGTGAGAAGGGTCTTTGTGGTAGCTGCACCATCTCTTTGGATGATAGAGCCGTTCGTTCCTGTAAGATGACTGTTGAGAAAGCACTGGGAAAATCAGTGATCACGGTCGAAGGTATGGAATATGAAGATGGTACGATCCATCCACTCCAGCAGGCATTCATCGATGCCGGTGCTGTACAGTGTGGTTTCTGTACTCCAGGTATGATCATGTCCTCCTATACATTACTCCTCAAGAACCCAAACCCTTCTAGAGAAGAGGTCCGAAAAGGATTAAGAGGCAATCTTTGCCGATGTACTGGTTACCAGCAGATCATTGATGCTGTTCAACTCGCTGCGAAATATATTGAAGAACAGGGCTTATCGCCTTTAGCAGGTTGTCTGAAATAATATCAGATTTTATAAGATCGAGGGTATGCTCCTAATGAGGCAATACCCTCGATACAGCCATAGAGATGTTGGATAAAAGTAAAAATATATAAGGATACACGTTTTTAGATTCATGAAAAAAACAATCATTCTAGCTAATCAGGATTATCATTTCGAGCGGTTCCCCCCGAACAGTGACCGCTCTCTACAGGCCTGGGATGCTGCGGATGAGTACCTGTATGAGTATAGCCAACAACAGAGATTTTCCTCTCTCCTGATCTACAATGACTCATTCGGGTTCCTGTCGCTGGCTCTACAATCACAGAACACAGTCACCGTGAGCGATTCTGCCTGTACCCATGCAGCGATTCGTAATAATGCCCACATAAACACGATTCCAGATCCTACGATCTGTTTCCCAGGGGAGGAATCAGGGAACTTTGATGGTATCATATTGAAGATGGTGAAAAGCCTTGACTTGCTGTCGTACGAAGTAGCGCAGGCTTCGCGACTTTTAAACCCAGAAGGCAGGATCATTCTCTCCGGTATGAGCAAGCATATCCATACATCAACTATCACGCTCTTCGAGAAGTATTTTCACACAGTATCAACCTCGCTGGCAAAGAAGAAGGCGCGCCTGTTATTCGCCTCGGGACCGAAAGAGGATAAGATTCTTCCACCTAGCATAAGACCTAATCAGATGATGACTTACAGAGGTTTAGAGATCTCTTCACACCCAGGAGTCTTTTCCAGTGGGAAGATCGATGAGGGGACTAAGTTGCTGCTCGAGACGATGATAGTACCTGAGAAAATGGACACAGTTATTGATCTTGGCTGTGGGAATGGGATTATCGGGATCAACCTGGCAAAGAACCAGGATATACAGAAGGTGATTTTTTCTGATGATTCATTCCTGGCAATCAAATCTGCGAAGGAAAACTGGGAGAGGAATATCCAATCATCAGTTAAGGCAGATTTTTTGATACAGCACAGCCTACAAGACATCCCCAATGAATCAGCTGATATGGTCATGAGTAATCCACCTTATCATCAGGGATTTACCAATACGCTACAGATTGCCTTCTCTTTTTTCACTGATGCCCATCGGGTGCTAAAGAAGGGTGGAGAGTTATGGATTGTGGCAAACAACCATCTGGGGTATATCCAGGTTCTGGATAATTTGTTTTCCAATGTTCGCAGGATCACACAGAATTCAGCTTATACTATTTACCGGGCAGTGAAGTAGCATACTACAGCATGATTTCTATCCTTCTAAGGGATTCCTATCAGGAAGCTCATATCCAATTAATAAAACTATAATAATCAATACTCTATGCTATGATAAAGATCCAACCTATTTCACTCAGGAGAAGTTGATTGCGAATATCACTAACCGTTAATGGATTCTCAGACCTCTTGGATTTTCCTATTGAAGAGATAGAGACAGTCCATTACAGACTGCTAGATTTGTTTAAAAGTACTTCCATAAGATGCAGACGGCCTCTCATGATTTTCTTTGCAGCC
>CAZLZY010000344.1:0-2801 GCA_964564075.1 uncultured Spirochaetales bacterium | reverse complement strand
AGATACATTCATTAATGAAGTAGGGGTGAGTTATATATGACTCACTCTTTTTTTGGGTTCTGTGATAGAATATTATTCATTATCAGGAGGAAAAGATGGGAAGATATCTACTAGCACATGATCTAGGAACGAGTGGGAACAAGGCTACTCTCTTCACTATCGATGGACTTCTGGTAAAGAGTGTGACTGAATCCTATGAGACAAACTATTCACAGGGGAACAGGGCCGAACAGAACCCTAAGGACTGGTGGCGAGCTGTCTGTGCCTCTTCAAAGAGACTCCTAGCAGAAATAGAACCTGATGAGATCTCTTGTGTAGCTTTCAGTGGCCAGATGATGGGCTGTCTCTGTGTTGATGCAAAAGGGATCCCCCTACGTAATCATATGCTCTACTGTGATCTTCGAGCTGAGGCACAAACAGCAGCGTTGATAGAGAGAGTAGGAGAAGATGAGATATTCTCGATCACTGGGAATCGTCCTAGTGCAGCATATACGATCGAGAAACTGATGTGGGTCAAAGCTCATGAACCTGCAATCTATGCAAAGACTGCAAAGATGCTCAATGCCAAGGACTATATGAACTTCAAGCTCACCGGTCGTATGGTGACTGACTATAATGATGCCTCCGGATCGAATGCTTTTGATCTTAAGAGCTTGTCCTGGTCTGAGATGATCCTTGAGGCTGCTAGGATAGATCCCGATAAACTTCCTGAAGCAGTCCCTTCTACAGAGATCATCGGGACAATAACCAAAGAGGCTTTTGAGGCTACCGGTATACCAGTAGGGATACCCGTCGTAGCTGGAGCAGGTGATGGTGGGTGTGCGACTGTGGGTGCAGGATCAGTTGCTCCAGGTCGAACCTATTGTTATCTTGGTTCTTCCTCATGGATCTCAACGACGAGCACGGGAGCATTACCCGACCCAGATAAGAAGATCTTCACCTTTGCCCATCCCGTACCAGGGTATTATCAACCCTGTGGTTCTATGCAGACAGCAGGGAGTTCCTATGCATGGGTAAGAGCACAGTTAGCTTCTGGAATGGAGTTCGAAGAGATCAATTCGATCGTAGCATCATCTCCCACAGGCGCGAATGGTGTGATCTTCCTGCCACATCTATTAGGAGAACGTTCTCCTCGGTGGAATCCTGATACCAAAGGGGCTTTTATCGGATTAGGACTTGAGACGAAGCAGAATGATATCTTCAGGTCTGTACTTGAAGGTGTCTCCATGAACCTTGATATCATACTGAAGGTGATGCAGTCCGGTATGGATATATCAAAGATCCTCCTTATCGGAGGAGGCGCACAAGGTGCCCTCTGGAGACAGCTGCTCGCTGATATCTTCGGGATACCTGTGACAGTCCCTGAATATCTTGAAGAAGCTACGAGTATGGGTGCTGCTATCATAGGCGGTGTTGGCTGTGGTGAGTTTGATTTCTCAGCGGCCGATCGATTCTGCAGGATCACTGATACGACCTACCCGATACAAGCAAATTCAGCAGTCTATGATCGGATAAAACCGATCTTTGATGCCTGTTATACTGCTTTGGAATCAGGTGGTATATTCTCAAGCCTCGCAGCACTCTAAGTGATCATTGATATATCTCATTACAGTTATCCTCTCCAAAGGAAGAGCTTGAGGTAGGGACCGTATGCCAATCTCGGGAGGAATCAGTATCCTTATAGGGATCATTCCTACAGGCAGATCTTGTTGCTGTCATGGAGTCTGTCCGAACTGCTCCCTCTGGTGTAAGGGAATCCCAGATGCCCACGGCATGGAGTTGATGTACCTTGAACATCAGTGATCTACTACCGAAACCAAGGTAATCAGTATCAGAATCAGAACTCCGATTGGAATAGATAACCGCATCAAGAACTTCTCCATGAGCAGAGGTGTAGAGTGATATCGCCCCATTATTCCCCGATAACCCAATAGACTCTCCCATCGAGAACTGATGATCTTCTGGAATACTCTCGAAACTCTCTGGGATATCGCTACAGTGGATAATCACATATTCTCCTGTATGAACCTCTAGAGGGGGGAATATGCATCTTTGTCGGTAGTCATCACTGATCCCATCATAGAGGGTTAGTCCTGCCATATTCCCATCTTCAATAACGAGAAGTTCGATCGCATCAGGATGCCTTTTAGATCCCTTTGTGGTGAACTCATTGATGATAAGGACCGGAGGGTCAGGATTCCATCCATAGACAGCCATTGTGAGTAGTGCCGTATTACCTGAAAGATCACTGAGTACTCCCTCGAGGATATATTCACTACCGGGAACAAGAGGGTTCTCTGTCTCGATAAGTATAGAATTTTCTGACACTGAGATATCTGTGATCATGAGGCCTTCAGATAATCCAAAAGTCTCATTCTGTATTCGCACAGTCTCATTACAGATGATCTTGATACTTCGCTCACTAGTAGCGAATCCTCCTGTGACAATCGGAGGAGTCCTATCTGTTGAACCAATCGCCTGGTAAGCTTCTATAGGGGTACAACCTGCAAGAGTAAGACCTGATAGGACTACCAACAGAATGTTGAAAATTGATCTCATATTACACCTTCTAATAGTATAAACTTGTGTATCTCCCTTTTGATTCAGTGGAAGAGTTGCAAAAAGACCGATTTATTGAAATAATACAAAGCGGTAGTTTGTTAGGTCATACAAACAAGCGAATCGTTGAATAGATTTTAGGGAGTTTTTATGTGTGGGATAATCGGTTACTGTGGACCAATAGCTACCAGCGAAGTACTTATTGAGGGATTACGGAGATTAGAATATAGAGGTTACGATTC
>CAZLZY010000343.1:0-2833 GCA_964564075.1 uncultured Spirochaetales bacterium | reverse complement strand
TGCGGGTATCATCATCTATACATTCTTGATCTTTGGTATGGGTCGTGAACCTCTATTGATTACTGGAGGTTTTTTTCTCGCATCGATCATCTGGTATCTTCTCTATTCAAGAAAACGTGCAGAATCTGAATCAGCTCTTATCCATATAGTCGAGAACATCACCAATAAGGAGATCCGTTCCTCCAATCTTGATGAAGAATTAAAGAATATCCTATGGGAACGAGATGATATCATCGAAGATCGTTTTGATACGATCATCAGTAAAGCATCTGTTCTTGATCTTGATAATTCGGAATTGATGGATTATGAAGAATTATTTAATATTATTGCGTTTTCGCTTTCACAAAAAGTCACTCATGAAAAAGAGGAGCTCAAGGAACTACTATTAGAAAGGGAATCTGAATCAACGACAGTTATCTCTGAGGGTCTTGCGATCCCCCATATCATCATATCGGGAAAGCACCAATTCGATATCATCATCATTCGCTCTAAGAAAGGTATCTCATTCCCAGAAGCTCTCAAACCTGTACACACCATCTTTGCCCTAGCAGGATCTAAAGATGAGAGGAACTTTCATCTACAGTCTCTTATGGCAATAGCTCAGATCGTACAGAATGAAGGTTTCTCACATGATTGGATGCATATGAAAAATACTCAGGATATCAAGAACCTTATCCTTCTAGCTCAAAGAGTCAGACAGAACAGTCTCTAATCGAGTAGGCGGGGATCGTTAGGTCCCAACCTCTCACACCACCGTACGTACCGTCCGGTATACGGCGGTTCAACTAAACAGACTGTTGTATTTCCAATCAAGTACAACCCGGTCAGCCTCCATACGTTTCTCATGGAGCTTCTTAAGATATTCACCTACATTCAATAACCCATAATGTTTATGAATCATCTCATTCCGTAAGAGGTAGTTTAATGCACCAGCCATCTTCCAGTAGGAATTACTTCCACACTTCCAACGTGATAGAACCTTCTCACTCACCCCAAGTTGCCTCAGTCGGTGCTTCCTATTCTTTCAGGTCTTCCACTGTTTCCATAGATACTGTCGGATGCATCTTCTCGTCCATTCCATCAATCGGTCAAGGTACCCTTTCATAGAACTTCTTGCGAAGTAGCCTATCCATCCTCTAAACAAACTGTTGAGTTCTCTCCTGACTGTATCAATTCTCACTCCACGATTCCGTCGAGTGATGAGTCTGATTCGGTCTTCAAGCTTCTCCAGCTTCTTCTTTTGAGGTACGATCATACCAAGTTTCCCTTGTCTTCCATACGTCAAGAATGTGAATCCGAGGAATGTTGAGCCAACCGCTCTCCTCGCTTCCGTCTTCTCCATGTTCACTTTCAGTTTCAGTTTCCGTTCTAGGTAGCTTTTCACGTTGTCTCTCACACGGTATGAGAACCTCTTGCTTTTGGTGAAGATGTTGCAGTCATCTGCATACTTCACAAATCGTAATCCCCGTTTCTCCAGTTCCCTGTCGTACGGTGTGAGATAGATGTTTGACAGTAGCGGTGATAGCGGTCCTCCCTGAGGGGTCCCCAAGGCTGTTGCCATCATACTTCCGTTCGTCATCACGCCACTTTTCAAGAATACGTAAATCAGTCGCCTGATGTCCTTGTCTTCCATATACTTGTCTACCAATCCCATTAAGATGTCATGGTTGACTGTATCGAAGAATTTGGACAAATCCAGGTCTACTACATGGCGATAACCTTCGGACATGTAGGTTTGTGACACTCTTACCGCATCCTCTGCACTCCGATTCGGGCGAAACCCAAAACTGTAGTCGCTGAATGTCGGTTCTAATACCGGAGTCATCACCTGTACCATTGCCTGTTGAATCACTCGGTCTATTGCTGTAGGTATCCCCAGTAGACGCACACCTCCTGTATCTTTAGGTATCTCTACCCTCAATACCGGTTTTGGTCTGTATGTCCTGCTCACAATCTGCTTGCGAATCTCACTCCAATGAGCCTCAAAGTAATCAGGAAGTTCTTGAACCTCCATCTTATCTACTCCACAGGCCCCTTTGTTTGCCATCACTTTCTGGATAGCTCGTTCGATATTCACAAAGGAAACTAATTGTTCACACAATTGAGTATTTGGTTTTGACTTGTCTTCCTTTCTCATTTGTTCCTTCCCATTCTGCATCATCCCCTGTTCAGACTTTCGTCGTTCGGATTCACAGTTGGACCTTTCCAGTTCAAAAGGTATTTAGTTGTTCGGTCCTTCACGATGTTTCCTCATCCCTACTATGACCTCTGCTGACTTCTCATGACGAGCTTTACTCCATTCATCATCACCAATATTACAGGCTAGAATGTCCATGAGACCTCCCCTGTTAAGAATAATGACTTTCCTTTCATGTAACCGCCACATTTACTTCATCAGTTGTAGTATGGATTTCGTCATATGTTGAAAATTTGTCCACTGATGTAGCCTTATTGTTAACTTCCTGAGTATTTATTACTCAAATGCAACAACAGGTCTTCAGGGCTTTCCATTCTTGATGAACTGCAGCACTTCTTCATAGCGCTTCCCGCTCTTCTTAATTGTAGCTGCAAGCTCTTGTACCTGGAGCTCTTTCTTTTGGTCATATAATGACCCCAGTTCGGTAATGGCAGCATCGTATCTGGCTTTCGTGTGCTCAACAGATTCCTGTGCCTTTCTAGCCATCTTCATGCTCCTTATTATCGCCACCGTCAATAGGACTTGTACCATTGACCTGTTCATCAAGTGCTCTGCTCACGGACCGGGATGTCTGGGTCACAGAGCCCTTGTCCAGACCAAATGCCTTCAAGATCACCTTCTGTGTCTTGGTCAAGG
>CAZLZY010000342.1:0-2867 GCA_964564075.1 uncultured Spirochaetales bacterium | reverse complement strand
TGATAAGGATAACAATTTTGGCTGATGAGACGAACTTTGCAGGAAATGCTTTGACCCACAGCGAAGTAAGCAGTACAAGCCCACAGACAAGGAGGATTACCGATACAGCATTCCTGATCAATTCCTTATCTCCGCCTCTAAAAATACCTGCAAACTCTCCAGCGAAATCTCCACCAAGACCGCGGCTTGTGGAAAATCCGATAAGCCCCATCGTAATGAACAGCAGACCAATAAGCATCTGCATCATACGAGGGGATGTAAACATTTTCAGTGAATAATTTTTCCCGGCCATACTATAGCCTCCTTATAAATATTTCATACAAATTAAGTATATGATACTTTATGATAGTAAGGGTATAAAACTTCCTCAAAGCAGGCACCCCTCTTGTTGAGTCCTCCTGATCGGAAAGGCCCTTCACTGATAAGTGAAGAAAGTCATTGGGAATCGTACCGCATTTCTATTCGATTATCAAATAGCTCTAAAAAATCTTTAGTGTAGCATCCTTGAGGAAAGAGTGATGAGTTGAACCCCTATAGGGTAAGTCTGTGGAAACGAGAGTTTGGTGACTACTTTGAAAGAGGTATCCCTTTTCTGGTTCATGGATCAACTGGGGCTATATAGGTATGTTCAAAGGATCGTTCGACACGGTAGTGCCCTCGATAGTTCTCCGGCATAAGAGCTGCCAATTGATACATCAATTGATCGGTTATCTCCCGTTTGACTCTCTTATTGATTGCAACGGGGCTGTTGATGATGACCTGATCCCCGACATTGAATGTCACTCGAGTCCTTCTCATCCTCTTGATATTCTTCCAGAAATGCTCTCCACCGAAGTGGGCTATCGGGAGTATAGGAGCCCCACTCTTCAGAGCGAGAGAGGTCACCCCGAGATGTCCTTCACGGAGGATCCCATCCTCGGTCCTCGTCCCTTCTGGTGCTATGAAGAGGATCTTATTATCTTTAAGACTTTCTAACGACCTTCTGAACGTTTCTATCCCTGGATTCTCTCTATCTAGAGGTATCCCACCCCAAGAGTCTGCAAGAATCCTAAAGAACGGGTTGTCCCATGTCTCTTTCTTTGTTAGAGCACGAAACTCTCTTGGGAGCATATGAGTACTGATCAGAGGGACTTCGAGAAAATTGATATGATTCACGATGATAATGAGAGGGCCCTCCGTCGGGACACCCTGTAAAGGCCTACCCTCAACTCTGCAGATGAGGCGTAATATACCCTTAACCCCTAAAGTTAGCAGTTTACCCCTATTTGTCATCTATCATCCTTTCTGCTTAAAAGCCTGATCGCCTCATGATGACAACTCACCATAAGTTCTGTTCCTGAGATGCAGATAGTCTCTCCATCAGCATGGACTGCCATGCCCCCGGCTACTGCTTTGATATGATAAGAAGAGGACTGTAGTGTCTCGGTATCTTCTAAGGAAGCTTGAGTACCTTTCGTATAGTGCATCATATCTTTTAAGAGATGCATCCTCTTCCCCTGTCTTGTCATACAGAGGTTAAAAAGACCATCAGAAGGGTCTCCATCAGGAGCCATATAGAAGGCTCCACCCATCCTCTTCCCATTCATGATAGAGACTAGGGCCGGTTCTATCTTCTTCATGCCCTGATCATAGGTGATCTCAAGAGCTGGCGCTTTAGGATAGATGATAAGAGTCTTCAATGCACCGAAGATGTACCCTGCAGCGCCATGAAGATGTTTCATCTTGGCAGCTTCAAGTCCAACGATCGTATCAAATCCAATACCGATACCATTACCGAACCAGCGCCCCTCAGGATAATCACCACCTCTGACATTACCGACATCTATGGTTCTCAAGTTTCCTTCACAGATGATATCTAAACATTCATCAAGGTCTTTAGGTATCGAGACTCCATAGGAGAAGTCATTACCACGTCCTATGGGGATGATACCTAGGATCGGTAACTTAACACTCTTCTGTTCCATAAGTCCGTTTATGACCTCGTTTATAGTTCCGTCTCCACCAGCTGCGATCACAGCAGCCCCCTCATTCGTACAGGCCTCTATAGCAAGCTCTTTTGCATGTCCGGGGTATTCAGTCTTTATCAAGGTATAGGAGATCTCATGTGATTTTAGCCGCTGTAATATCCCAAGTACTTTATCATCAGCCAGCCCATGACCAGCTATGGGGTTCAGAATTACCGTAAAGTGTTTTACCATTCCTCTCTCCTGAATATATTCTTATGTTAGTATACAGAATAGCATACCACGATTTTATTTCTGATACAAAGATTTCATACACTACTATTGATTTGTGATTGAAAGGATCCTTCTGCGTTGTAGTGACTCATCCCAGGTAAGGATGATATCTGCAACTTTACTATGTTGCAGTACTCGTGAGATATTCGGTAGGTCACTTCGTTTCACATGAGCCTCTGCATCTTCCTTAGATATCCCGCCACGAACCTTACGCTGTATCAAGCGGTCTCCCAGGTCTGATTCCTTTGCTATTTGGAATATAGTGATATCTGCAAAAGCCGAGAGCTCTTCCCATCCTGGTTCTTCCAGTAATAACCAGTTTCCCTCTATGACTATAATAGGGGCTGATACTTCTATCGCCCTAGGAATGGGGTCATGGATATTCCTGTCATAATAGGGCCATGAGACACTACCGGTTTGTGTTAATCGAACCAATGAATCCTGAAGGGCTTTTGTGTCATATGTTTCAGGTGCTCCCTTTATATGGCTAAGCAATACATAGTTATCATCTTTCTCAATATAGTGGCTTTGAAGGTATGTATTGGGGAAATGGAATCCATCTATCGATACAGACTGAAGACCTGGGTAATCAGGCCGAGATTCGGCAAGTTTTTCCCATAAGGCAGCCAA
>CAZLZY010000341.1:0-2874 GCA_964564075.1 uncultured Spirochaetales bacterium | reverse complement strand
AAAATGAAGATTTTATCTGGATTACACCATCACTATTTTCGCTCAAGTGCATAAAGATGAGAATAACTAACCCACGGGATTAGTGAGACTGTGTTACATGCAGCAATGTTGGCAAGGCCGATCATCAGTAATAAGAAAATTGGATAAATGGTAATTATTCTCAATCTTCCGGATATATCTTTATATCACCCAGCTGTAATTCGCTGAGCTCTATATCTGTGATTCCAATGGCATACCTATCCTGACTAGCCCAGCTGCCGTGTCCATCCCCTCCACCTGTCATGAGAAGTTTATGTTTAAGAGCGAATTCTTTTGCAGCATTTGACATCTTTTTATCATAGCTGGCAGAGAATATTTCCAGTCCATCTATACCTAAATTCTTTAAACTATCTATATCAGCTGCAAAGGTATTCACATCACGCAGATATCCTCCGGGTACAATTGCCCGTCCCCCTGCATCGTGGATTATTTCTATTACATCTTCTACAGGAGAAAAAGGCATCTCCAAGAACATCTTCTTCAAGTCATCCATATGCTCCATGAAAAACGGTTTGACCCCTGAATCACTTCCATCCATACCCTCTGAGTTCAGGTAACTATTATATTTAAATCCGCCATAGCGGGGATCTTTTTTGTGCCTCCGATATCCATCTACAGAAAGTTGGTGGTAATACTCAGACATATAGGTAATGAGTTTTTCTCCGTAGCCATCCCAGACTTCCCTATTACCTGCTAACAGATTATCCAGCTCCTCATGTTCGGAGATGCACCCATAGGCCATCAAGCGAAATAGTTGGCCCTTTTTATTTGCGCTGACTTGAAGCCCCTTGATGTAGGAGATTCCCATTTTGGACGCCAGATCCGGAAGCTCATTGTAGGCTTCCATACTGTCATCATCAGTAATAGAGATAAGCTGAATGTCTTTGCTCAGGGCTTCTGCAATTATTTCTTCAAGGCTTTGATTGCCTGTAGAATAATTGCTATGAATGTGTAGATCACAGTTCATCACGCCTCCTCCAGAATCTTAACTATTCCGTTTGTACCATCAACTTCTAGCAGGTCACCATCTTTAATGATCTTAGTCACACCGGGCAGTCCACTGACACAAGGCAGACCATATTCACGGGCTATGATGGCACCATGCTGAAGGCCGCCACCTATTTCGAGTACTACGCCGGATGCATTGCTAAAAACTGGAGTCCAAGCTGGTTCTGTAGCTATAGTAACCAATATCTCACCTGGTTCCAGAGGTTTTTCATAGGGAGAAGCCAGTACTTTAGCTTTTCCTCTAACGAGACCGTTAGATATTGCCATTCCGGCTAAATCACCTTCTCCGGCTTTAAGCACATTCCGGTATATTTTTCCCCGGCTGTCAATAAAATTGGGAAACTGTCTGACGTTCTCCATCAGTTTATAGGGTTCCAGGTTTTCCTCTATCAGTGGAAGCAGCCTTAGGGATTTATCTTTTTGCGCCTGAGCGATCTGTTCTTTATGAAGATTGAATATCTGATCCCTCTGCTGCAGACGCCCCTGAGACACAAATTCATCTGCAATTTCCAGAGCTATTTTCCTTAAAGCTCCGTCCAAGACTATTAGCAGAGTTTTTGGTGTTTCACGTAGGCCGTAAGTCATATCGATCACCTTCAGAGCTTTGTTAAAAGCTTTCAGTTTACCTTTGTTCTCGGCTACCGCCCGCATCTTGGTAATTGCTTTAGCTTTTCTTTCAGTAACCTGACTTATCACATTATCTTTGAGGTTCATTGCCTTAAGTTGGAGGAAGAACTCATCGAGTTTCTCTTCCAATCTGGGAGATGCAACATCAATCTCTTTGAATCCACGTGCCCCGTATTTATCGACATAGTCGTCCCAGGCAGTCAGGAACTCACTGGAGTATGATCGTTTATGAATTTTCTGCACAAATTCCCCCGCATGAGCGGTTTCCTGGATTTCCTGGAATGATGCCAGAGCAAACATAGCATGTCCCATGGCACTGGTAGGGTTACTAGCCAAATCCATAACTAGGGCATCGGTTTGATCTTCAACCTCAGTATTTTTCATCATTTTTTTGATTTTACTGTGTGAGAATAGTCCAGCATAATAAACAGCCGTTCGAGAAACAACGTTTCTAAATGACTCAAAATTAGAAAGTATCAGCTCATCGTAAGGTTTGTCGTTTTTCATGTTTTTGAATTTAATTGTTAGATCCTCAGCTATAGTATTCATCTCTGCTGCACCTTTAGCCGGATTCAACAGGGTTTTAAGCAGGAAGGGAATCACGCTTGCTATCAATTTACCCGTGGCTTTTTTTCCTTGTTTAAGTAGAGGAGACATCTCTTTGCTCACGAATTCGGTATAGGCGTCCGCCTCCTTTCCCCTAAAGGCATTATCATATTCATTGAGCACTCTACTTCCAGTTCTTTTACCCATCATTTTGAAAATATTATGCATCTGAATGTATTGACGTCCGTTAATATTTAATATAATCCCTTCCTCTCCGTCGGGCATGGTTCCCTCTTTCATGTAATCCATTACCATATACCAGATATCACCACCTAACACAGATAAGCATTCATCAAAGCCCTGAGTCAAAGCAATCAAATCCATATAGAGTCTCTTTCTCTCCCCGGGTTTACTCATCATCTCAGGAAAAAGAGGGATGTAGGTGGTAACAGGCCGTGCCTGTAGCAGAAAAAGCTGTCCACTTTCATAGGCCCATTCGGTATCCACAGGGAAGCCATAATGTTCTTCAGTCTTTTTTATCAGCTCAGTCAGTTCCAAAATCTGTTTCTGTGTGAGAGCCTGATCTTTAGGGTTGTTGTTCAGCTTTTCTTCAATTCCACCGTTTGCCCTAAGATGGAGGGCTATCTTCTTTTC
>CAZLZY010000340.1:234-2874 GCA_964564075.1 uncultured Spirochaetales bacterium | reverse complement strand
CCGCGATCTCCGGCTTGACAGGCCGGCGCGATAACCAGCTTCGCCACGCCCCCACGACTTGATAGAATTTGCCTTATTTACTCTTTTTTGTCAACCCTCTTTTAAAAAAATCGTCACGTTTTTCCCGCTACTTACAACGGTCAGTCCCAACTGCTGCGCTAGGATCTCGAATGATTCTTTTGTATAGAATGAGATATGAGTCATATCCTCTTTATACCACCAGGACCCAAAAGTATCACGGATCTTTTCATCTACGAGCATCGTCTGCAAGATCATCCTACCTCCAGGATTCAGTAGCCCTGATAGCCCTTCACATACCGCTAGAGGATCTGCGATATGTTCGATGACCTCGAGGAGGACGATCAGATCATAGCTATTCTTAGCATATCCCCGGTCTGGTGAGAAATATGTATCATAGGAGCTGACACGGTAGCCCCTTTCCTTAAGCAGGTCACTCAATACAGGTTCGGGCCCAGAACCAAAATCAAGGATCAAAGGATCATCTATCGATATATTCTCGATGATCTGTTCTTCGATGAATCTGTTGAGGTAGGCAAGGTACCCCGTATTGGAGGGGGTATTATCATGGAGAAGATACCGCTCCCTCTCCTTCCCCTCATCAAGACGACTAGCAGGGTCTCGCAGGATGAGGCCACAGGAGGGACAACGATAGAAGAGTTGAAGATCTCGCTCGAAGAGCTTTGTCATGTTTGGAGAGTGACAGATGATACATTCCATGTAAGTATCGTATCAAATAAATTGATTTCCTTAAACTCCCCTTCTATACTAGAAGAAAGGAGTCCATCTTATGTCAGAATCAATTCTCATGTTCTTCCAGGAGCTATCAACCCCATTTCTCGATGTGATCATGAATGCTATCACCTTCGCAGGGGAACAACTCATCTTCATCGCAGTGATCACCTATATCATCTGGAATGTCTCTAAGCAGGGGGGATATATCCTGACCTATACATTGATGAGCTCCTCAGCTCTTAATGGGATCCTTAAATTGATCGTACACTCTCCTCGTCCCTTTCAGGTGATAGAGGGGATCGAAGGTAAACGTCTTGCCACGGCAGAGGGTTACGCCTTCCCTAGTGGACATACGCAAGGGGCAACAACCTTCTATACCAGCATCGCACTGACTTTTAAGAAAAGACCCTTGATGATCTTAGCTATCCTATTATCCCTACTCGTTGCGATCTCCAGACTCTATCTTGGGGTCCATTGGCCGATCGATGTGATCGGGGGCTTCACGCTCGGGATACTCTTCACCCTCGTCATGTATCAGCTTCTTCCCAAGATCATCAATGATCCGGTTAAGAAGCAGCGATTGAATCTCATCACGGCTTTAGTCAGTACTGTCGTCCTCATCGTTCTCGTACCATTGGCCTCTGGCGATTCGGTCCATAACGAACAATATCACAGCTTGATAAAGCTCTTCGCTATCATGGCAGGGTTTACTATCGGTTCATATTTTGAAGAGAAGATGGTAGCCTATTCGGTTGAGGCTACTCGTATCGTGAAACTCCTGAGATTCTTCTTAGGTCTCACCGGTGCTGTTGCTATCATGTATGGAGGGAAGTTCCTCCTACCCGACCATGAGCTCGCTACCGTCATCCGCTATGCAGGTGCTTCGATCTGGGCCTTCTTTCTCTATCCTCTGATTGGTATCAACCTCCCTATCGATTCTGAAGGTAATAAACTCTTCTCCCGTTAGTGACCAGGTTAGCAGAAAAAACATATTGACTCCTCCCTGTATTTAGATTATTGTCTAATTATCTAAAATTCATCGAGGATGATATGGGAAACGTATTCAAAGCATTATCAGATCCAAGTAGAAGATCGATGTTGAACCTACTTAAAGATTCTGATCTGAGTGCAGGAGAGATCGCAGCACAGTTCAATATGACAGCTCCATCCATCTCTCACCACCTATCGATCCTCCATGAGGCTGGTCTGGTTCAAAGACAGAAGAAGGGCCAGCATGTGATATATACAATAAACACCACGGTACTTCAAGATGTCATGAATTGGATCATTGAACTACAGCAGGAGAAATCATGAAACATGCAAAAGGACTCTATCTACTCTTCATCCCTATTGCCATATCAGTGATCATAACATTGCTCATCTATACTAGATTGCCCGATCAGGTCCCATCACATTGGAATACTGCAGGTCAGATAGACTCCTATAAACCACGTTATTTTGTGATCTTCACTGCACTGCTTCCTGCCCTCTTCGTCTGGCTTCTCAGTGTGATCCCCGCTATCGATCCCAAGTCTGAGAACTTCAAACTGCATCAGAAGGCCTACAATATTACCGTGGCCTTTGTGATCCTCTTTCTCATGGCCTTCCACTGGTTCGCTATCCTCGCCTCATTCGGGACGATCCTGAAGATCGATTACATCATAAAGGTCATGGTGGGGATCCTATTCATCATCATCGGTAACTACCTACCTCAGGCAAAGCAGAACTATACCTACGGGATCCGTACTCCCTGGACATTGGATAGTGAAGAGGTCTGGAGAAAGACTTCAAGAGTCGGAGGAAAGGGTTTTGTCATATGCGGGATCATCATCGGATTCACCATGTTCCTTCCACCTGTCTCAGCATTCTGGGTCATGTCAGGTTCAG
>CAZLZY010000340.1:0-224 GCA_964564075.1 uncultured Spirochaetales bacterium | reverse complement strand
TCTTATTATCTGGATATATCTCTATTCCTATCTTGTATATAGGAAAGAGGAACAGTCCTGAAATAAGCTCACCATAATAATATATGATTTCCTTTGTTCTCTAGTGACATAATCATAAAAGCACCATAGTATAGGCGGTATATCCTCCAAAAGGCTATAAAACGAGTGTAAATGAGTACTATGATGAAAAAGATAATAACAGGTCAGTTCAATGATTCATTATA
>CAZLZY010000339.1:0-2880 GCA_964564075.1 uncultured Spirochaetales bacterium | reverse complement strand
AACGATGAAGAAGGGTATGAGAATGATCAATCCTATGATGAATGTAGCAGTCTGAAAGGTCATGAACTCCAGCTCCTTCGGCTTGAACTTAAGAAGGATACTATAGAACGCGAAGGTGATGGCACCTAAGAACATCCAGAGATCTCCAACAGAGAAGGAGAGTGATCGGAGTATGTCGATATCACCCTTGGTGATGAGAAAGACCGAACCAGTGAATACGATGATCATCCCGAGGATCTTTCTTCTGGTGATCTGATCTTTGAAGATGAAACGTGAAAGGATCATGATATAGATAGGGAAGGTGATCGAGATCATCGAGAGGTTGATCGCTGTGGTCGTCTTCCCTGCGATATAGATAAGCGTGTTAAAAAGCGATACCCCTAGGATCGATATAAGGAGCATATAGGGAAGATGCTTACCGATAACCGATCGGCTCTTCCATACTGATCTCCCCGCTAGTGGTAATGAGACAAGAGCTGCCACACTCCACCTGAAGAAGGCAAGGCTCACCGGTGTGATACTGCTACTCAAGCCTCTCGCGATGATGAAGTTCATAGACCAGATGGCAGTAGCTAGGAGTGCGAATAGATAACCTGTTAGGTGTGTAGTGCTTACTTTCGTCATGGGTGGAGTATATGCTAATTCACAGTCCATGATAATAGGGGGTAGATGAAAGATCACGTTTACGTATCTTCAATACCTAAATTTTATCATATAGCTCATAAGAGGTGTCGATATGGAAGTGAGATCAACAGAGCTACAGAATAACTTTGGAAAGTTCTTAAACCTGTGCAAAGATGAGAATATCATCATCACTAAGAACGGGAAGAGAAAAGCGATACTACTACCTCTTTCAGACTCAGATGCGAATTATGCAGGAGAATCGATCCCAAAGTATTCTCCCCTAGGTAAGCATGAAGAGGATATTGCCTATTCGAAGTTCCTAGAGATGAGTGAATCCGGTGATAAGCATATGGAGTTCATCGATGGGATCGTCTATATGATGGCTTCCCCGAATGTTACTCATCAAAGGATCTTGGGGAATCTATATCTATCTATCTATGGGGTGATCTCAGCTTCTGAGCATTGTGATGTATTTCTTTCTCCTTTTGCTATTGAACTTAAGCGAATGAAGGCTAGAGGTATAAGAGGTTTGAAACCTGATGACATCAATTGTGTACAACCCGATCTGCTCGTTCTCTGTGACTATGAGGATGACATCAATGAGGAGGACCGGTATAAAGGGACCCCCACACTAGTGGTTGAGATACTTTCTCCCTCTTCACGAAGCCATGACATGGTTCGAAAACTCGGGCTGTATGAAGAGAGTGGTATCAGAGAATATTGGGTCATTGATCCAGAGCATAAGACAGTTCTGATCTATAGCTTTGAAGAGTTTCGTATGAAAGAATATGTGGTTAGATCGGAAAGTGGCATAGTGTCATCACTATATTTCTCAAACTTGAGGGTTTCCCTCGATGGGTTATTCTCATAAGTAGTGTATCAATAGAAATAACATGACCTGAATATCCCATAGTAGGAGGTCTCAGCTCCTATGATCTCATCCTTCGTAAAGGACGGAATTCACTACCTCTTGGAGTTGCGTATAGGAGTAGGGCTTCGCGATTATTGCTTTAAAACCAGCTTTCTTGAATTCAGCATGGAGAGAGGTGTTCGAATATCCACTTGAGACGATGGCTTTAACATCTTTGTCTATCTCAAGCAGTCGCTTCAAGGTCTCTTCCCCTCCCATAGCCCCTGGGATCGTAAGGTCTAGGATGACTAGATCGATCGCTTCATCAGTCCCCATAGCTGCAGTATAGATCATAATAACATCTTCCCCAGCAGAGGTACTTACTGTCGTATGGCCCATGGTGGTGAGCATCTTCGTTAGGACGAATCGGATCGATTTTTCATCATCCATGATCAGCACACGATGGCTCTTCTGTGGGGAAGAAGCTGTCTTACTAGGTTTAGGTCTCAGTTGATTATGGACTTGATCAATTGCTGTCTCTGTTCTAGAGGGGAGATAGATGATGAAAGTCGTTCCTTCTCCGAGTGATGATTCAACATGAATATACCCATGGTGCTTTTTGATGATAGAATAGGAGGTTGCAAGACCCAATCCATTTCCCGTATTCTTCGTGGTGAAATAGGGTTCGAATATCTGCTTTAGAGCATCTGGAGCGATCCCTGTCCCCTCGTCGGTAAAGGCGATTCGTATATAGGGTCCCTCTTCTAGCTCAGCAAACTGATAGGAGTCAATATGGATCTTATCAAGTGATACGGTAAGGGCACTCCCCTTTGGAGATGCCTGGCGTGCATTGGTAACGAGATTGGTGAAGACCTGGTGAATCTGACCTGCATCACAGGAGATGATGATAGGCTCTTCAGGGAGTTTGAAGTTTGGCTTTATCGAACTACCTGAGAGATCGAAGGCTACGGTCTCTTTGAGAGCTTTTACCAGCTCTACCTCTGATTTGACAGGGGCTCCACCGCGAGAGAAGGTGAGAAGCTGCTTGGTTAGCGCAGTTGCCCGATCGATCGCTTTCTCCGTATCATCTAGATGCGGGTAACTTGGATGATCATCTCCGATCTCGAGTTTTGCGATGGAGATATTTCCATAGATACCTGTGAGGATATTGTTAAAATCATGAGCGATCCCACCTGCAAGTAATCCGATACTCGTGAGCTTATCAGCTTTGAGAAGTTCTTGTTCGTCTTGGATCTTCTTCGTAATATCACTAAGTGTACCAACCATACGAATTGGTTTTCCCTCTTTATCACGTTTGACGACCTTCCCGTAATCATAGAACCATTTCCAATCCCCATTCTTCGTCATAAGACGATGGATGTTCTCATACTTGGGAGTCTTTCCCT
>CAZLZY010000338.1:0-2889 GCA_964564075.1 uncultured Spirochaetales bacterium | reverse complement strand
GGGGTAGGGGCACTACTTGATATCGGGAACTTCTCTCTCGGTGTCTACAGCGATCAGTTCCTGGACTTCATGTATGGGGATGACAGTAAGATGAAGCTCGATATCGATCATATCATCAAGGGTCTTGATGTCGGTGTTGCCTATCAGAGTGATAACTATGATACGTTCGGTAATTACCGAACCTTCCAGTTCACTCTTGCAGCAGATGTACATGATCTTGGGGATGATGACGAGCGTATCTTCGCTTTTGGTACTGAGACCAATCTTCGGCTCTTCGAATACATGCAGTTAGCTGTTCGTCTTGGGTATCAGCAGGAGATCGAACAACTCGATGATCTACTATTTGGCCTTTCTTTTTTAGAGGGTGACTATTCTGTAGGAGTAGGAGCTATTCTTCCTTTTATGAAGCTAGATGCTGCAGCGACGATCCCCGCCGATGCCTTCATGCAGATGATCGACCCTGAAGATAACTATACAGGTGACCGGATAGCTGCACAGCTAACGTTCGGTTTCGCTCTATAGCCCTAAAAACCCCCTTTCCTCAAGAAAGGGGGTTGCTCTATGCTATTCGCTAAAGGTCTAATCCTCTATTGGGTAGTTCTCAAGCATATAATCTATATCCTTATCTCCTCGTCCTGATAAGTTGAGAAGGATCGATTTGTCGGGTCCGAGCTCTTTTGCCAGTTTCATCGCATAGGCGACTGCATGTGCTGATTCTAGTGCAGGGATGATCCCTTCTACCCTTGAGAGGTTATAGAAAGCATCAACGGCCTCTTTATCACTAGCCGTCTTGTACTGTACTCGATCGATATCTTTGAGGTAACTGTGTTGTGGTCCGACTCCCGGATAATCTAGTCCACTTGCGATAGAATAGACTGGGAGTGGTAGTCCTTCATCATCTTGTAACAGGTAGCAGGAGAAGCCATGAAGAACACCAGGTTTCCCCAATGTGAGGGTTGCTGCATGTTCTCCCGTTTTGAAACTCTTACCTGAAGGTTCGACTCCATAGATATCAATATCATCATCTAGGAATGCCGTGAAGAGTCCGATAGCGTTCGATCCGCCACCGATACAAGCTACAAGAGCATCGGGATGAGCTCCCGTTATCTCCTGGAACTGTTCTCTCGCTTCGATGCCGACGATCTCCTGGAAATCTCGAACCATCATAGGGAATGGATGAGGACCCACGACAGAACCGATAGCATAGAGTTGTGTCACAGGATCTGCGACATAAGCTTCGAAAGCCGCATCTACAGCATCTTTAAGAGTCTGTGTACCTCGAGTGACCGGTATGACAGTGGCTCCGAGTACTTTCATCCTCGATACGTTCGGATGTTCTTTCTTTATATCGACGACCCCCATGTAGATATCACATTCAAGACCGACAAGAGCCGCTGCTGTTGCCAGGGCTACACCGTGCTGTCCAGCACCAGTCTCTGCGATGACCTTCTTCTTTCCCATCTTCTTAGCAAGAAGAGCTTCTGCCACACAATGGTTTATCTTGTGAGCTCCTGTATGGTTGAGATCTTCACGTTTCATGTAGATCTTCGCTCCACCGACCTGTTTTGAGAGACTCTCTGCATAGTAGATGGGTGAGGGTCTTCCTATATAGTGCTTTCTCAAGTATTTGAGTTCTTCGATGAATGCAGGATCATCCTTGATCTCATTATATGATGCAGTGATCTCATCCATGATCACCTGCAGTTGTGGTGGGATGAATGATCCACCGTATTCTCCAAAATATCCTTTATCATTAGGCATGTTTAGTTTCTGTTCAGACATGTGTATGCTCCTTTATCAATTGTTTCATAAGAGAATCCTCTTCTCTGAGGATCTTCGAACCTCTCGTTATCTTACATAAGCTGATACCGAGCTCTGCTGCGATAGCTCTTTGTGATTTTCCGTTATAGATCTCTTTCATCAGTCGCCAGCGAAGAGCGAAGTCGTCCTTCTCTTTCTCCGTGAACATGTCATTGAAGATGCCTTGCATCTTGTCATAACTGTCGACCTCAGTGAAGACTTCAATCAGTTCAGTAAGGTCTTTCTGCATCTTGATCCCCTAATGTTTCTCTCTGAAGAAACGTTTTGTTGTTTGTATGTTACTATAAATAGAAACGTTTTGTAAAGTAGTTTTCACATTTTTTTTAATATTGTTTCAAGATTTAGTTTGAATCGCCAGTTTCGCTTGACATTTTTGCAACTCATAACTATAGTCTGATACAGAATTGTTACTAATGAGAGGAGTTAACTATGGCTAAAGCACATAGAGGCGCCGGTATCCTAGATCAAGTTGGTCGAGGTCGAGGCACTTGTCCAATTTGCAAACGAACAGGTATCAAACTCTTTTACGAAAGAGAAGCCAATGAGAAGAAAGTCATGGTTTGTAAGCAGTGTGATGCTGCGCTTAAGAACGGACACCTGCAAGATGCACTAAAAGCACTTTAAGATACGTGTACCTAATAAGAAGACTATCCAATATGGATGGTCTTTTTTTTTCGAATGATGATATAATCAACCATGTTACAAGAACTAGATAGATCACAGATACATATGATCGGTATCAAGGGAACGGGAATGTCCTCGCTCGCCGTAGCCTTATGCACCTATGGTGCGAAGGTCACTGGTAGTGATGTGCCCCAGAAGTTCTTCACCGATGATATCCTCCTCGATGCTGGGATCGTAGTGCTCGAAGGATTTGATCGTGAGAACATCCGAGAGTCTTGTGATCTTATCATCGTCTCCCCTGCATATACAGCTGAGAACAATGAGGAGCTCTCCTACGCGATGCGGCAGGGTATACCTGTCAGATCTTACGTCGAGATGCTTTCTCTTCTCTCAAAGGGGTTCTACACCTGTGCGATAGCTGGTACTCATGGGAAGAGTTCTACC
>CAZLZY010000337.1:0-2891 GCA_964564075.1 uncultured Spirochaetales bacterium | reverse complement strand
GCATCTTCTGTTGTATCTTCAGCAAAGACCCCTACAACTGTGATTAGACATAAGATCAATGCCAGTGAAAAAATATGTGATTTTTGTTTCATGTACAATCCTTCCTTAACAAGTTACCATTAGATAGTACCAAATGTTGTTATATATATCAATCATAGTTAAGAAATAGCTTTTGATTTTACATAATGAATACGAGGTACTTTATATAGATAACAATTATCAGTATAATTCGTTAAACTTTTTTTTAAAATTATTTGGAGTTATTCATATGGGAATGATAATAGATGGTAAAAAGATCTCTCAGACTATCAAAGATGAATTGAAGATAGAAGTCGATTCATTGATCACAGAACATGGTATCACACCAGGGCTTGCAGTTATCCTTATTGGAGAAGATCCTGCAAGTGAATCCTATGTAAGAGGGAAAAGAAGAACCTGTAAAAATCTAGGTATTCATGCAAAAGATTATAATCTGACAGTTGAAACGACAGAAGAAGAACTTCTGACTATCATAGATGAACTCAATAATGATGATACTATAGATGGTATCCTCGTACAGCTCCCTCTACCTGCTCATATCAACGAGGCTAAGATCCTTCTTGCGATTAACCCTAAAAAAGATGTAGATGGTTTTCATCCTGAGAATATTGGGCGTATGATGATAGGAATGGATACATTCTATTCATGTACACCCTATGGTATCGTGAAATTACTTGAATACTGTGATATTCCAACCGAAGGTAAACATGTCTGTATCGTAG
This sequence comes from uncultured Spirochaetales bacterium, assembly GCA_964564075.1. Classification (GTDB taxonomy): domain Bacteria; phylum Spirochaetota; class Spirochaetia; order CAKZLE01; family CAKZLE01; genus CAKZLE01. The sequence goes on along the minus strand of CAZLZY010000337.1, from coordinate 2,130 downwards.
GCAGGAGTAATATCGTGGGGAAACCTGTAGCGAATCTCCTATTACAGAAACATAAACTCGCGAATGCAACAGTCACTGTCTGCCACTCTAGGACACCAGATATCGGTTATCATACAAGACAGGCTGACATCATCATCGCTGCTGTAGGTATACCAGAACTCATCACCAAAGACATGGTGAAAGAGGGAGCAGTCATCATAGATGTAGGAGTGAACCGAGTAGCGGATGCGACTAAGAAAAGAGGATACCGGCTTGTTGGAGATGTGAATTTCAATGATGTCATAGATAAAGTATCTCGTATCACACCAGTTCCGGGCGGAGTGGGGCCCATGACCATCACGATGTTGATGTTCAATACCATAAAATCAGCGAAAAACAGGATATAGTTAGATCAAGATATGCAAAAAATAGATGAATACAGAAGTTTTTATATAGAGACATATGGATGTCAGATGAACATCGCAGAATCAAATGTACTAGATGCAGAATTTTTAAAACGAGGATTCAGAGCAGCTATCAAACCAGAAGACGCTGATATCGTCATCTTGAACACCTGTTCAGTCCGAAAGACTGCAGAGAATAGGATCTGGGGCCGAATAGGATTCTATAAACATCTTAAAGAGGAAAAGGACCTTACTCTTATCGTGACAGGATGTATGGCTGAAAGGTTAAAAGAGGATCTAAAGAAGAAAGAGCCCTCGGTTGATCTAGTGATCGGTACTAATGATAAGATCGATATCATACATTTTCTCCAGAAAGATGATTCAGTAAGTGATGAATACAGTTTCGCTTCCTCGTATTATAAAGAGGGTGAATTATCGACTTTCGTCCCCATCATGAACGGATGTAATAATTTCTGTTCCTACTGTATCGTTCCATATGTAAGAGGAAGAGAGATCTCTCGACCTGTAACCGACATCATTGATGAGATCAGAGAACTATCCAATAAGGGAGTCAAAGAGGTCACGCTTCTTGGACAGAATGTAAATTCTTATGCTTACACTGATGAGAATGGTGTTCAGGTTGATTTCCCATCATTATTGAAGAAGATCATCGGTGCTGTCGAATCAATTACCTGGATCCGTTTTATGAGTGCACATCCTAAAGATTTCTCTGATGCACTCATTGATCTAGTCATACATGAAAAGAAGATATGTTCCCATGTGCATCTCCCGATGCAAAGTGGTTCAAGTAGAATACTGAAAGAGATGAATAGACGATATGATGCTGAATCATATGCAAAGATCATTGAAAAATTGAGATCAGCCGATACTGAGATAACCGTTACTACAGATATCATGGTGGGCTTTCCCGGAGAGACAGAAGAAGATGTACAGGATACACTGAATATGATGAAATGGATTGGTCTTACAGAATCCTATATGTATTATTATAATCCGAGAGAGGGTACTGCCTCAACCAAGTTCCCAGGGCAACTAGAAGATAGTGTGAAGCTAGAACGTCTTCAGAGGGTGATCGACCTACAGAAAGAATTGACATCTAAATATAAAAGAACGACTATTGGAAAGACAGTTACGGTTTTATGTGATAGCATATCTAAGAAGAACGATGAAGAATATGTTGGTCATACAGAACATAATGATAGGATAGTCTTCAAGAAAGAGGATAATATCAAAGTCGGAGACATTCTAACTATAACCGTGACAGAAGTCATTGGAACTACACTGAAAGGAGAATTATCATGTCCTTAAAAACAGTTTTGTACATAATTGCCGCTGCGATCCTAATATTGTTCATCGCAGTGAACCTTAATAATACTTCAGATATATCTTTTGTATTTATCACATTAGAAGAGGTTCCAGTCTTCTTTACAGTATTCATATCTATTCTTATTGGAGTACTCATCATGCTACCTATGACCTTGACCTCAAAAAAGGGTAGTAAGAAATCGAAGAAGAAAAAGAAGAATACTGCAGAAGATGATATTGCTTCTATCGAAGCGATGCTTGAAGATCAACCGGTAATCAATGAGAAGAACACTAAGAAACGTTCTAAGAAAGAGAAATATGGAGAACCTGAGAGTGTCTCAGATTTCGATATCAGAGAATAATATTTTACCATTGACTTATTACTAGAAAAACCTTGAATCATCTGATTCAAGGTTTTTTT
>CAZLZY010000336.1:0-2910 GCA_964564075.1 uncultured Spirochaetales bacterium | reverse complement strand
ATGAAAAAAGAAGATTAGTCAGTAACTCTGATACCCCTCATAAGAGCACGATCGATTGATCGTGCTCTTTATCCCTCCCCTCCGATGATATGACAAACGATAAAATGCTTTGTTACCTCTCTATTGCTAATCGATAAGATACGCTATGATAAAAGGGTCAATTCACCATAAGGAGCAACTCATGGATGTTGTCTTTATCATAGTCTCACTTCTTGTCGGTATCCTCTTAGGCTATTTCATCGTCATAGCACTTCTCACTCATGGGAGATTACCACGGGTGAGAACAAGCCTCAGCACAGAATACCTCCTTCGAGAGGAGAAGGTGAAGACTCAACTTGCTGCAGAGATCGAGAATCATGAGATGACCCGGGATCGAATAACTCCTTTAGAGACACAATTGACCCAAGATAGAGCAAGAATACTCACATTAGAGAAAGAGAAGAGTAGCTTTGAGGTCAAGATCACGGATCAGGTGATCTATCATAAAGAGCAGGTCTCCTTATTGCAGGATGCAAGAAAGGATCTGACTAAAGAGTTCGAGATTATTTCTCACCAGATCTTCAATAGTTCTACAGAACGTCTTAATACGAGGAATACTGAATCGATCAATCAGGTTTTGAATCCTCTTCGTATACAGATAGGGGAGTTCAAGAAACAGGTCGAACATGTCTATAATGAGGAGTCCAAGGACCGGAGAACTCTCTATGATGAGATAACGAACCTCAAGGAACTCAATATAAAGATCAATGATGAGGCTGCGAACCTCACGAAAGCTCTCAAGGGAGACTCTCAGAAACAGGGGGCCTGGGGAGAGGTTGTCCTAGAGCGCCTGCTCGAAGAGTCTGGACTGAGAAAGGGCCATGAGTATGAGACGCAAACCTCTTTTACCGATACAGAAGGTAGAAGGAAACGACCTGATGTCATTCTCCACCTTCCTGATGAGAAGGATATCATCCTAGATTCTAAAGTATCTTTAGTGGGATATGAACAGTATACCTCAGAGGTCGACGAGGTAGAGAGGATCAAGGGTTTGAAGAGTCATGTAGCTAGTGTGAGGGCACATATCAAAGAACTTGCCCTGAAGAACTACGATGAACTCGAACAGGTGAGGACTCTCGATTATGTACTCATGTTCATTCCAATAGAATCTGCTTTCATGACTGCGCTCGAGGCTGATAAACAGCTCTTCACTGATGCCTATGAGAAGAATATCATCATCGTATCTCCTTCTACTCTTATGGTGACCTTACGGACTATCCAGAACATCTGGCGATATGAGAGGCAGAATGCCAATGCTCAGGAGATAGCAGAGAAGGCAGGGAAACTCTATGATAAGTTCACTCTCTTCGTTGAGGCTCTCCTAGAGGTCGAGAAACATCTCGGAAATACAAAAGGATCCCTCGACAAAGCCTTCGATCGTCTGAGCAAAGGACGTGGGAACCTGATCAGACAGTCAGAGTTGATCAAAGACCTTGGTGCCAAGACGAAGAAACAGATCTCAAAAAGGCTGATAGAACAATCTGATGATTCCTAAGAGCTAAACCTTGATTTTGCACTTCTGTGGGTCTATCCTTAAGATATAGGGGGCACACTATGTCAGAAAAGATTTTGGTTCCATTAGACGGATCAGGACTTGGAGAATCAGCTCTCGAATATGTGAATAATTTTATCTCTCGGGTAGCACCTACCGAACAGGTCACAGTCATCCTATTACATATCATCACCACATTGACTCATCAGCTAGATGTCCATAGTGGCGGAGTGGGGACGGTCATCATCCCGTTCGCACCTGAAGAGATAGTGAAGATGGAGAAAGAGTCGGGTGAATACCTCGAGAAGGCTAGTAAGAAGATCACTGGATGTGGCGCAGAGGTGGAGATTCACATAGTCATTGGGAACGACCCTGCAGAGGAGATCATCAAAGCAGAGGTTGATTTTGGATGTGATCTCGTTGCTATGTCGACCCATGGTCGTTCTGGACTAAGTAGATGGGCCTTCGGTAGTGTGACTGATAAAGTCTTACGTGGGGGAAAGGTCCCCGTACTGATGGTGCGAGCTAAAAAGCATTGACCATCTATCTCAATAACAAAAGGATTTGCATAATTTCTGTATAATAGTTGCATAAATATACATCTTTCTATAGAATTACCATGATTTTACTAGGAGGGTGTATGGCAAACGCGGCGACGATCATCACATTTAGCATCTATCTCATATTTCTACTAGGTGTAGGATTATACTTTTACAAACGAACAAAAAGCTTAGAAGACTACATATTGGGTGGTCGTTCTATGGGCGTATGGGTCACCGCACTCTCGGCCCAGGCAAGTGATATGTCTGGATGGCTTCTCATGGGATTACCCGGGGCAGTCTTCCTCTATGGACTTGGGCAGAGCTGGATAGCTATCGGACTCTTCATCGGTACCGTCTTGAACTGGGTGCTCGTAGCTCCCCGTCTAAGAGTATATACCGAGGAGACCTCTTCTTTGACACTCTCAAGTTTCTTTGAGAACAGATTCAAAGATTCTACCGGGTTGTTGAGAGTGATCTCAGCGATCATTACTTTGATCTTCTTTACCCTCTATGCCTCTTCAGGGATGGCTGGAGCAGGGAAATTATTTGAAGCGATGTTCGGCATTCCCTATGTAACAGCTGTTATCGGTGGCGGTATCGTCATCGTATTATATACGTTCCTTGGAGGCTTCTTAGCAGTATGTTGGACAGACCTCTTTCAAGGAGCTCTGATGTTCGTCTCGATCCTTATCGTACCGATCATAGCTCTGAACACTCATGGTGGGGTTGAGGCGGTCATCACCACCGCACAGATCAAAGGTATCTCCTTAAACCTGTTCGAGACAGGTAGCGGTATCGCAGGCCTCGTAGCTATCATCTCAACCATGGCTTGGGGGC
>CAZLZY010000335.1:0-2914 GCA_964564075.1 uncultured Spirochaetales bacterium | reverse complement strand
ATCGTTAGTTAATCGATCTTATATAAGGTTGTGATAAATGATGGTCGTGGATCTGAAGATATCATACCTATTAATTGTCAGATCGGTGTTCTTCAAATAACTCATGGTTCAGCATTGTTCACTCGTGGAGAGACTCAGAGTCTTGCAGTAACTACTTTAGGTACAGTATACGATGAACAGATGGTAGATAACATCGATAGTGAAAAACGATTCAATAATTTCATGCTCCATTACAATTTTCCACCCTTCTCAGTAGGTGAGTGTGGAAGAATGGGAACTGGAAGAAGAGAGATCGGACACGGTCATTTAGCTCAAAGAGCTTTAGAAGGTGTTCTTCCTAAGAAAGAAGATTTCCCCTATACCATTAGAATCGTATCAGAGATCCTAGAATCAAATGGTTCATCTTCAATGGCATCTGTATGTGGTGGTTCATTATCACTGCTATCAGCTGGTGTGAAGATCAAGAAACCAGTTGCAGGTATTGCTATGGGTCTTATCTCTGATGGAGATAAAGCTGTAATACTTAGTGACATCCTTGGTGAAGAAGATCATCTCGGTGACATGGACTTCAAAGTGACTGGTACAGAAGATGGTATCACAGCTTTCCAGATGGATATTAAGATAGATAATGTAAGTTCTGATCTTATGTACCGAGCTATGCAACAGGCTAAACGTGGTCGAATGCATATCCTTGGAATCATGAATGAAGTAATTGCAACTCCTTCAGATGATATTTCAGCTTATGCACCAAGAATCGAGATCATCACAATCGATGAAGAAAAGATCGGTGCGGTCATTGGACCTGGCGGAAAGAACGTGAAGGGTATTGCAGAGGCTACCGGAGCTGATATCAAAATCGATAACAGTGGTAAGGTTATTATTTATGGTAAGAACAAGGAATCAGCGCTAGAAGCTAAGATGACTATTCTTTCCATCGTTGAAGAACCTGAAGTTGGTAGGATCTATCAGGGAACGGTCAAGAGAATCACTGATTTTGGTGCATTCATTGAGATCATTCCTGGGAAAGAGGGACTCTGTCATATCTCTAAACTTTCTAAACAACGAGTTAATAAAGTTTCTGATGTACTTGAGATGAACCAAAAAGTATCGGTTAAACTTATTGAGGTAGACCGAATGGGTCGTATTAATCTCAGTTTAGTTGATGCAATCCAGGCTGATGAAAAATAATGATTGAATTACGTATAAAAGCAGCATCTGGTGCTATAATACCGAAATATGCTACTGCTGGATCAGCAGGTGCTGATATTTATGCAAATATTCAAGATACTGATGGATTATGTCTGGGACCAGGGCAGAACGCTCTAGTTCCGACTGGTCTGTTTATGGAGATTCCACAGGGGTACGAAGTACAAATAAGACCAAGGTCCGGTTTAGCTGCCAAATTTGGTGTTACTGTGCTCAATACCCCAGGAACCATAGATTCTGATTATCGTGGTGAAGTTAAGGTCATACTTATTAATCATGGTAGTAAAGCATATACAGTCAAAGATGGTGACCGAATCGCTCAGATGGTCATTGCTTCTGTGATACAATGTGATTTCATTTCAGTTGAAGAGATCAACTCCTCTGAACGAGGTGTTGGAGGATTTGGCTCAACCGGTAAATAAAACAAACGGAGAGATTCTTTTGAATAAAGGACGCGTGCATACTCTTCAAAGATATATCCTAAAAGAGTATGCTCTCTCATTTTTAATCTCCTTTCTTTTCTTCTTCTTTATATTCTTCGTCAATCAAATTCTGCTTGTGGCTAGAAACATCCTTATTCGTAATGTCTCGTTTACTGATATGTTGAGGATATTGCTTTATTCCATCCCGATCATTTTATCGTATACATTTCCATTTTCCTCATTAACTGGCGCTACGATGGCATTAGGGAATCTCTCATCTAAGAATGAGATACTTGCGATGAGAACAAGTGGGATCTCCTACAATCAAATACTTGTTCCGATTCTTGCTTTTAGTATTTTACTTTCTGGAGCTTCTTTCGTATTGAATGATATTTTCTTGCCACTTGGGACTATCCAATATAAGGCGCTATATAAAGAATTACTTTATGAGAACCCAGGACTTGATCTTGATTCTTATACAGTTGCTCGTTTCGATGAATTGATCTTTGTGAATGGAAAAGTAGATGAGAATGTTGTTGAAAATCTTCTTGTCATCGATACTTCAAGCAATCAAATAAATATCATTGCAGCTGAACAAGCAAGACTCACTACTGATAATCTTGATCAGAAGATATCTCTTGAGCTTACTGGAGTACAAAGTATCACTCCTCAAAGCGATAGGTATGATGATTATGACTATTACACTTCAGATGATATGCAATACTTTCTCGAGATGGAGACTATCAGTTTTAATCTTCTAAGTGTTGCCCCAAATGAGAAGAGTATGCGTGACCTCTATAGTGATATAGAAGATAAACGCGATGATATCAGGAAACGCGAAGCAACATTATCTGTTAATCTAGAAAAATTGGATCATAAGATAACATATGAATATTTCAAAGATGCCTATCATGAAAATAGTATGACATATGAATCTGAATTCAAACAAAGAAATAATATTGTAGAGACTTCTGTATTCAGTAAGACATTGAAATACTATCTTCTAGAATTTTATAAGAAAACAGCATTACCCTTTGCTTGTATGTTCTTAGTAATATACGCATTCCCTTTTAGTATGATGAAGATGAAGAATGGAAGACTAGTAGGTTTTTCAGTAGGTATCATTACTTCTGTAGTCTATTGGTTCTTGCTTTTTGCGGGACAGACGATGGGGACAAGGATAGATGTAGATGCATTTCTTATTATGTGGGCGCCTAATATCATTCTTTTTTGTGCTGGAATCTTCTTTCTGTTGATAAGGAGGCGTGCATGAGGATTTTACGAAA
>CAZLZY010000334.1:0-2924 GCA_964564075.1 uncultured Spirochaetales bacterium | reverse complement strand
ATTAGTACAATTATGTTTTTATACCATAACAAGGATAATGTCAACAATTTCTTTTTTATAGACATATAGGAAAATTTTCTGTTTTAGGGTAGAATAAATCAACATGCGTAATAAGAGAATCTTATGTAGAAGTTTACCACTGCTCTTTGTTCTTCTATTGATGAGTTGCAGTACTTCTCCCAATGAACTTGAACAACTCTCCTATAAGCCCATCACGGGATCTATTCTCATGGATGAGGCTGTCGTTCTTAAATCAGGGATCTCAGTTGAGATAAAACTCTTAGATGTGACCATCCCAGAAGATGAAGAGATCCAACTCTCTAAACAGATCATCAAGAATCCCAATAAGAACCAATTTAATTTCCTTCTAAGATTCGATCAAGCAGATATCCAACCGTATGGGCGATATATTGTCAGGATCGTAGTATTTGAGGGAGAGACCTTGATCTACAAGGGAGTCGGTGACACGCAAGTCCTTACAAGAGGCTTTCCTGATACCATCTCTGAGTCTCTCATCTCTGTATATTAATATCCCATCATATGAAAAACACTCACTTCTCAGCATAATCTATAGAGCTAGGCAAGACTGAAGAATACCGCCAAGAGGAGGGTAGAAGTAACGAGTTTAGACTCTTTTTATCCACTTTATTGACTTATACTGTTTTTTTCACATTTTTTGCATAAATATTTAATAAAATCATTGACATTTTTATGTTTTTTGCATATTTATACAGTCAGGTGCTAAATACATCGTATTTATGCATAAATATTGAATACTCAAACAAGGCGAAGGTGAGAGAAATGAAAAAAGAAAAGATTATTTTAGCATACAGTGGTGGACTAGACACTTCTGTGATCCTGAAATGGTTAGATAACAAAGGATTCGATGTTATCGCGTATGTTGCTGATGTTGGTCAGAAGGAAGATTTTAAAGCTATCGAAGCAAAAGCATATGCTACAGGAGCATCAAAAGTTTATGTAGAAGACCTGAAAGATGAACTGGTAACAGATTACATCTTCCCGGCAATGCAGGGAAATGCCATCTATGAAGGTAGATACTTCCTAGGAACTTCTATAGCTCGTCCTCTCATCGCCAAACGCCATATTGAAATAGCAAAGAAAGAGGGAACAAAATTCGTTTCCCATGGTGCTACCGGAAAAGGTAACGACCAGGTACGATTCGAGTTTGGTTTCTATGCATTGATGCCAGATGTCAAGATCATCGCTCCATGGAAAGATCCTGAGTTCCTTGAACATTTCAAAGGGAGAACTGACCTGATCGCATATGCGGACAAGTATGATATCCCTATCAAGGCTTCAAAAGCTAAACCATATAGTGAAGATGAGAACCTTCTTCATATCAGTCATGAGGCTGGTATCTTAGAGGATCCAGCCATGAGATGTCCAGAGGATGTATTCTCCTTGACTAAGTCTCCTCAGAATGCTCCTGATGCTGAGACGATCCTTAAGATCAAGTTCGAAGATGGTATTCCTGTATCAGTGATCAATGAGAATGATGGTACAGAGAAGACCGATCCCCTAGAGATGTTCCTATACCTTAACGATATCGGTGGCGAGAATGCGATCGGACGAATCGATATGGTAGAGAACAGATATATCGGATTGAAATCACGTGGTGTATACGAGACTCCGGGAGGAACGATCCTCTGGGAAGCTCATAGAGACCTTGAAGGTGTTGCTATGGACAAAGAGGTCATGCACCTCAGAGATATGTTCATGCCTAAGTTCGCAGAGATCATCTATAATGGTCTATGGTTCTCACCTGAGATGGATTTCATCTTGAGTGCGATCTACAAGAGCCAAGAAGATATTACCGGAGAAGTAAGATTAGCTCTCTATAAGGGAAATATCCTTACGATCGGAAGGACCTCACCGACTTCTCTCTACAACCAGGATCTTTCCAGTATGGAAGTAGAGGGTGGTTACAACCCAGTTGATTGTCAAGGATTCATCAATATCAACGGGATGAGACTACAGGCTCATAATGTAGTACTCAGAAAGAACGGTCCATATAACTGGAGAAAAAATAACTAGACGCTTTTTCATGCATAGCATGTGAAGGGACTGCTTGGTATGGCAGTCCCTTCCTTTTGTCAGGTCAATGATCGTGCTGCTGATGTCCCCTACCCGTTAGCCTCTTCACAAAAGAGAGTAATAACAGGCCAAGGAGTACGATCGAAGAGAGGATGGAGATGATCCCGATGGAACTCTCAGCTTCCATCGACTTCATTTCCGGTACGAAAGCCGATAGTCCTGGGAAGAGGATGAGAAGCCCATCCAATAACAGCCCAAAAGATAGGGCTCCGAATATCAGGATCAATATATACTGGATCGTGTAACGTCTCCCCATTCTCTTAGCAAGCACCGTGAAGGTGGTGATATTCGTTGCAGGACCAGCAAGCAGGAAGACGAAGGCCGTACCAAGCGAAGCACCCTTCGCTATGAGCATGACAGCGATAGGTATACTTGAGGTCGAACAGATATACAGGGGGATCCCGATGATCACCATGGTGATCATACCAGTGAAACCCGATCCTATTGCTGAATTCTCGAAGAACCCATCAGGGATGATGATACCCATAAGGCCAGCGATACCAAGGCCTATCAGAAAATGTAGACCAATATCATCTATGAACTCAATGAAACTATAGTGAAAAGCCTGTTTTACCCTACTCTTCACAGAACGATCACCCTCTTCTTGTCCCTCATGTCCACAACCACAGGAGTCTCCTGAGCAGCTTGAACCTTCAGTCCCACAAGAGCATTCATCCTCCTGTTCTTCTGCAGAAGGCCTTACAGGCGTACCACCGAAGGCTTTGTTGATCAAACCCCCTATTACGCCTAGGAGAAATGCACTTAATGGACGATATATCGCCATCAGAGGTCCCATCATCCCATAGGTC
>CAZLZY010000333.1:0-2926 GCA_964564075.1 uncultured Spirochaetales bacterium | reverse complement strand
TCAGGAAATAAAGTTTCGGCCACATTCGAGCCTATAACAGCTACTTTTGAGCCACGCTTGTAGTCATACTCAGAGAAGAAGACCCCACTGGAAGTCTCTATATTATATGCCTCGGCATATGCAGGGGTAACACCATTTATCTGTGAATTGAGATTCTCTTTACCTACAATCAACTGTGAGAATGACGAGTATGAAGGTGAAACCGCTTCAGCAGACTGAACCTGTTCTGCAATCGCCCCGGCATCTTCCACGGTGAGTGTTTGTACGCTGCCACCTCCCCTGACTCCACCAAATGCCGTAGGAGAGCCGGGACTGATGATAATCAGATCCGAGCCAAGGCTCTCTATCTGATCTAGAATCTGAGCTTCGGTACCTTTCCCGATGGACATCAACGCAATAACAGCTCCGACACCAATAATGATACCAAGCATGGTTAGAAAGCTGCGTAATTTATGGGTAATGACACCAAGCCAGGCTGATTTCACCGGTTCCAGCCACTTCTTCATACCATCTCCCTCGAGACAATCAGCCCATCTTTGATATGGATAATACGCTGGCAATAGTGGGCGATCTCAGCATCATGAGTGATCATTACCATGGTCACACCCTGTTCTTTGTGCAGGGTCGTCAGGATGGAGATAATTTCCTTTCCCGAACGGCTGTCGAGGTTTCCAGTCGGCTCATCAGCCAGGATTAAAGGAGGATTTTTTACCAGTGCCCGGGCTATTGCCACCCTCTGCTGTTCTCCACCTGAAAGCTCTGTAGGACGATGTTTTGCCCGGTCGGCAAGTCCAACCTTCTCCAGCGCCTCCATTGCGCGGGCGCGGTCGCTTCCTCCGGCATATCTCATGCCAAGTTCAACATTTGCCAGTGCCGATATACGAGGCAACAGATTGAACTGTTGAAAAACGAAGCCTATTTTCATGGCCCTGATATGCGCCAGTTCCCTGTTATTAAGCTTGTTTACCTCTCTACCTTCAAGGTAATACGTACCCGAACTCGGCGTATCAAGGCATCCAAGCAAGTTCAACATCGTTGACTTGCCCGAGCCGGATGGTCCCATTATGGCTACTATTTCCCCTTTCTCAATGGCAATTGTCACTCCCTTGAGCACTGTCAGCTCTCGCGAACCCATAGGGTAACTCTTAGTTACATCCTTCAGACGAATCATCCTGGATGTCCACCCATCATCATTCCGGGCATCCGTACATCGTTGTTAGAGCTTGTCAGCAAGGTTACAGTCACTTCTTCCCCTTCGGAGAGACCATCGATGACCTCTGTATACTGTGAACTGCTGAGGCCAGTGGTCACCAGCCGTTCCTCTGTAGTCCCATCTGCCTGGACTACCTGCACATAAGACTGCCCCCCACGACTGCTGATTGCAGTATTGGGAACTATCAGTACATCCTCTTTTCCGGCGACTGTAATAGTAACCTGTACGGTTAATCCTTCTTTTAGCTGGAAATTTTCCGGCATATCCGGGAACAGTGACATCTGCCCCATCCCCTGGTTCTGCTGCCTCTGTGCCAGCATTTGTTCGGCCTCTTCCTGTGTCATACTGCCTTCATCTATAGCCTGTTGCATTTGTGCAGGAAGTTCCCCGGATGATTCCTGTTGTGCCATCATCTCTTCCCGCTGGGACTCAATCCTCTGCAAATAGGAATCGAGTGGCTCTACTTCCACTGTTACAATATAATTTACTACACTCTGTGAAATTGTTGCTGTTGGCGAGATGCTGACAATCGTTGCAGGGAGAGCCAGTCCTTCCACTGCATCCACCTCCACCCAGGCTTCACCACCAACTTCTACCTGAAAGATATCCATTTCGCTGACTGCAAGCTGTGCTTCGAACATGGTCGGGTCCGCCAGCACCACTGCTATCGTCCCCTTCAATACTTCATCACCACCTTCAACATTGACTTCCGTAATAAAGCCATCGAACGGGGCTTCAACAACAGGGCTTTCAGCCAGGGCTTCATCAAGAGATTCCTGTGCATCTTCGACCGCTTTTAGAGCATCTTCGAGGCGAGCTTCCGCCAGTTCCAGCTGCATCTCCTTGATATCGATATCCCAAGAGTCGGTCTCCTTATTTATGATATCTCCAGTGACTGTAGTTTCGGTATCTTCTTCAGCCTTATCAAGCGAATATTCGGCATTTTCCAGGCTTATTCTGGTAGATAAAAGATTACGTTCAGAAGATGTCAGTTGGTCTTCAAGGTCACTTATCCTGTCCTCCCAGTCTGAAGTATCGAGGGTCGCCAGCTGCTGCCCTTTTTCAACATAATCCCCTTCATCCACCATTACCTCTTCTACTGTACCTGAGATCTCAAAATCCAGGTCTTCCTTATGAGATAGCTCGAGGTTACCAACAGATGTTACTTCTATCAGTATATCCCCCCGTTCTACAGTCATGGTCATGGTCTTGGTATCAGTTTCGGAGTCTGCAGAGGAACAACCCAACGGTACAACGAAGAGGACGCTTATCAATAAGCTCAGAACTAACCCTTTTACTTTTCTCATTATTCTATCCTTTTTATTACTTTCCGGAGTTAACACAAAACATCAAGCTAAAAATGAAGTATGGCAGATAATTATTAAGAAGTTATTAAGTCTGTCGTTATATAGTATAATAAATCGAACTTAATAGAAAATTAACATTTCGCATTTATAATTACTATTCAATGAGATTTAAATATATTTACGTGTTACTGGCAGCATTATTACTCAGTGCTGCTCTTTTACCATCTATAGCAGAAGCAAAACAACCAGCGCTGGAATGGGATTCCATTAATGCGCCTGGAAAGGATGATAATACCGTCGTCAGCCCTTCAGAAATCAGCGACATCGCTGTAGGAAGCGGAGGAATAGTCTATGCCATAGACAGTGAATATTCCGGAGTCTACCGCTCGGACGATGCCGGGATAAG
>CAZLZY010000332.1:0-2931 GCA_964564075.1 uncultured Spirochaetales bacterium | reverse complement strand
AAAACTTTTTGTTTATAGTAATATAATACCAAGGAAATCGAACAGGTTCAACTCAAATAAACTTTTATACAGATTATTTTCCTATCTGATTGTGTGTTTGTCTATATTTTTAGCACTCACCAATAGGCAGGAGTTATTTCTTAGTAAAATAATCCAATATCATACTCTAATTTGTTCATATTTCAGGGAATCTATTTGTATCAATTGATTATTATGATATAGTTATACACTATACAGTTAATTAACAAGGATGAGGGTAGATGGTAGAAGACGATAATTCTAGAGAACCAGCTAGTATGAACCAACAAGAGATAGAAGAGATCACTACCCTTTCGAAAAGAGGCTATCAACTTCTAAAAGAAAATCTTATCAACGGTGCTGAAGAATATTTCAAGACTATCCTCGATAAGTACCCCAAGAACAACTATGCTCTTGTAGGACTTGGCGATGTAGAACGTAAAAGAAGGAATTTTAGAAAGGCTCTCTCCTATTACAATAATTGCCTGACCTATTATCCGAAGAATAACTATGCATTCTTCGGTGCCGCAGATTGTTATAAAGCTTTGAATAAGCTTGAAGATGCTATTATCTCATGGAAGCATTACCTAGAGAATGACCCGGATAATGTGACAGTCCTCTCACGAATCGCTGATTCATATAGAAGACTGAAGAATTTCCCAAAGTCAAAACAGACCTATCTGCAAGTATTAGATGTTCAGCCTGACAACAATTATGCACTGATCGGACTGGGGTATCTACATTTTGATTTTCATGAGTTCGAATTAGCCCTCAAATATTGGGAAGAGATGTACAAGATCGATCCAGAAGGCGTAGATATTCGAGTACTCACCTCTATAGGGAACTGTCATAGAAAACTCAAGACCTTTGACAATGGTCTGGTATTCTTCAAGAAAGCTCTAGATCTTGATTCTGCGAACTTCTTTGCACTCTTCGGTATCGCAGATTGTTATAGAGGGCTCCTAGAATATGAAAGCTCACTGATCTATTGGCTCAAGATCCTTGAGAATGATCCCCACAATAAGATCATCCTCACTAGAACAGGAGACGCCTATAGGGTCTTACAAAGATATGATCTTTCCGAAGAGTACTACAAACGTGCATTGAAGATCAATTTTGATACCTATGCAGTCTTAGGGCTGGCCTTATTAAGTAAAGAACGTGGACATTATGAGGATGCTATCGAAAAAATCGAGAACCTTCTTAAGAATGATCCTAAAAATCATCGATTCTACATAGAGATCTGTAAATGCTATGTGGAGCTGGGAAAACCTGAGATGGCTATTAAGACTCTCAAACAGTTCCAGGATTTAGGAATCTACAACATCTATATCTCGACTATGATCGACAAACTGCAAGAGAGTTAACTATTGAATAAAAGTACAGATGCAAACAAATCACTGTTCGGTCTATCTCCTCAGGAGATAGCTTCACTTATCCCACATGCAAAAGCCTTCAGAGGTCAACAGATCTTTGACTGGGTCCAGAAAGGGGTCGAATCCTTTGACGAGATGGTCAACATTCCAAAGAACCTCAAAGAGGTCCTGACCCAAGCGGGTTGGGAACTATTCTCCTCAACTATCGTCGAAGAGAATATCGATGATGATGGGACTGCAAAACTTGCTATCAGACTCTATGATGGGAAGCTCCTTGAATGTGTCCTGCTTACTGATGACAAAGGACGAAAGACCGCCTGTGTCTCATCTCAGGTAGGTTGCGCGATGGGTTGTACATTCTGTCTGACAGGGACCATGGGACTTGTCAGGAATCTGAAGACAGCTGAGATCGTAGAACAATTCCACCTTCTCCAAAACAAGTATGGCACCATCTCTCATATTGTCTATATGGGTATGGGAGAACCACTTTCGAACTTTAAAGCAGTCCAAGCATCAATCGAGATCCTACACAACCCTAGAGGGGTGAATATGGGACTTCGAAAGATCACCATCTCAACCTGCGGGGTCGCCGACGGGATCAGGAAACTGGCTACCGAGGGACCTCATGTCAAACTCGCTATCTCCCTCGTAGCATCAGATAATGAACTTCGTAGTTCTCTGATGCCTATCAACAATGCATACCCCCTAGAAGAGCTAAAGGATGCTGTCATAGACTATCAGGAAAAGACAGGACGACGAGTGACCTTTGAATATGTACTACTTGCTGGAGTGAATGATGCTAGACGAGATGCTAACAGACTTTCTGATTACATCAGAAAGATGAATGCTATCATCAATATCATCCCTTGGAATCCTGGTGCAGAACTTGACTTCAAACCACCAACATCAGAAGATGTGAAGAGGTTCACTGAGTACCTCACACAGAACGGTGTTATTGTTACGAGAAGATATCGTAGAGGTCGTGGAGTCAACGGCGCCTGTGGTCAGTTAGCAATCAAGAATACCTAATAGAACTAGAGGATGTAGACAGACTTAGGGTCAAAAGAGAACTCTAAGGCTTTATCCTCTACATAGACCGTCTTAGCGACAGGATTGAAATCTGTCGCTTTGATGATCATCCCATCAAAATCAAGTTCATAGTCCTGATTATCACCCATATAGATACTCTTCGTTACTTTTGCCTTGAAAGGTCCATCACCAATGATGATAGATTCTGGTCTTACGACGATACGAACATTAGATCCAACCTTATAGGAGACGAGCTGTTCGACCGTGACCGGTGTGCCATGTATCAGTAGAGTCGTGTCATCGTCACTCTTCGCTGTTATCTTAGCATCTAGGATATTCGCCTTACCGATGAAATTCGCAACGAACTCATTACTCGGACTCTGATAGACGTCCTGAGGAGAACCTACCTGCTGGATGACTCCTAGATTCATGATGACGACTTTATCACTTACAGCCATTGCTTCAGACTGATCATGTGTAATATAAACAAAAGTTGTTCCAACTTTTA
>CAZLZY010000331.1:0-2963 GCA_964564075.1 uncultured Spirochaetales bacterium | reverse complement strand
GGAAGAAGCCCTCTTGATTATCGTAGGAGTCTAGGGCTAGCATCATAAAACGGTCCAACTTTTTGTCCGCACCCCCATTAGGTCAAAAGGAAATCTATGATATTCTCATGTATGATCCCGTTCCTTGAGCGATTTACCCTATCTAATGAGATCACCAGCTTGGGGTAATTATCATCGATTGCCTCTAGTGCTGAGAACTCTCTCTCGATAGTTGATTCTTCAGCTAAAAGATATGTCACTTGAATATAGAGTTTGTTTTTGCCTTGTAGCGCTATAAAATCAATCTCCTTATGGCCAAGTTTCCCCATATAGACCTCATATCCTCTCCTTCGTAAATGAAGATAAACAATATTTTCCAGTGATTGTCCGATATCTTTCTCATTATCAAAGTAAAGAGCCCTTAGACCTAGATCATTGATAAAATATTTCTCATTGGTTCTAAGAAGCTCTTTTCCTTTTATGTCATATCTGGGTATCCCATGGATCAGATAGGCATTCTTAGCTGCATCAAGGTACTGGTATATCGTCTCTTTTGAGAATTTTCGACCCTCATTCTTCAAATACTTTGTGATTGTCCCAGCAGAGAATATCTGACTCACATTATGAAGCAGATACATCATAAATCTCTGAAGCAGATCAACGTTTCGAATATTCTGACGTTGGATGATATCTCGCAATAGTATGGAGCTGTACATATCCAAAAGATAGTTCTTTTTAATATGATCTTCTTCGAATTGTATGATACCTGGCATACCTCCGGTAACTAGATATCTAATAAATTGGTCATCTTTTGAGATTGAGGATTGAGGATCATATAATTCCATAAAGGACAATGGAAAGACCTCTATGGTATAAAATCTTCCTGTAAGGTATGTCGCTAATTCTCCAGATAATAGTTTCGAATTGGAACCTGTGATGAAGATCTCGGCAATCCCTTCTGTATTCAAAGAGTTCACAACCTTCTCAAATCCCTTTACTTCCTGTACTTCATCGAGGAAGACATAGTACTTCTCCTCATTCACAACTCTTTTCCGTATATACTCATTGAGCAGATGATAATCATGAATAGGTTCATATTCCATCAATTCAAAATTGAGACTGATGATCTGATCCTTGTGTACACCACTTTTGATCAATTCATCCTGTAATTGTAGGAGAAGAGTCGATTTACCGACACGTCTCATACCCGTCAATACTTTTATAATCTGTTTCCCCATCACACGGTGGATCTCTTCAAGATAGGTATCCCTACTTATGAACATTATTATCACCTCTCTTTTTAGTATAATCTAAAAAAGTCTAATATAAAAGAAATAAACAAAAAATAAACAAGAAAGACTTATAAGAAAGACTAATAGTAATATATGGTATTCAGGCCAACTTATTATTCCTGATCCATGAGTATCGTTGACTCCCTTTACCCTGTGTTATAGTAAAATGTGTTACTGTAATATGTATTGCGATAATATCCCTATAAATTGGTATATGATATCGCACTAGGAATTCCTAGCGCTTGGTGGGGAGCTCTATCATATGAATTATCTGTGGAGACCTAATCCAAAAGATGAGAATGATACTATTTTTATGGAGCTGGCTTTTGCAAGTGGGAGCTGAGTATTTGATTACCAGTAATATCCGTGATTTTACTATTGGGAATGAATCCTTATGGCCATTCGTTTCGTATTGTCACTCCTCGCGAGTTGCATACACAATGGAGGAGAAAAGATGGGTAAAGATAATAAAAGTGTTATGACAATAAAGAGTTCCTGTCTCTTTATAAGGACCTGATTGAGAAATTTGCAGTGATGCAGGGAGTCTCAATCAATTTGCCCTCTATCCTTCACCAAAGAATTGGCTGAATTGGAAACAAACGAATTTTTCAGGAATGAACTAAAAACATACTAAGAAGGAAATCATCAAGAGATTTGATACGATATTTGATTCAGTCCCAGATAGGGGAATCTCAGATTGGGATAGTGCAGCTGAATCTTCTACATATAAGAAAGAGCCTTAGGGGGACAAATGGTCTTTAGTAAAGGCCAACGGAAAGATCTCTCTGGTATATAACCTTCCTGTACTTCATCGAGGAAGACATAGTACTTATCCTCATTCCCGAAGCTTGCAAAGCAAGGGGAATTACCAGAGGCTCTAAAGAGAACAGTTGCAAGCAACCTGAGATTAGATATACTCTCTTAGGCAGTGCTGATCAGTACTAAAAGAGTGAACCATGGAGATGGTATTGAACATCTCTTAGCCTTCTGAGGAGGCCCAGTAGCTGCTTCATCCGAACGCATGATGATTGTTAAGCAGGGCTTGATCGGTAGGCTAGAAGAGAGCTCCTTCAGCTCAGAGCTAAAGAGTACCATACTGAGAGTGACTCCTCATAGGATATAGGTCAAAACATAAATAGATCAGTTTTCTTTGCAGTCCCTCACGCTAAAAGGCTTATAATGAGTTAAGATTCTTCTCATGCATTAGAGGCTCTCATGCCCTGTCTTATCATTCATAGGAATTTTCCCCTAGAGAAAGAGCATATCGGTGCACTACAGGACCGTTTCAGCTCGATCATAGAAGAGGTGCTCCATAAGCCAAAGAGCTTAGGGTTGCCTGGAGAGCTCCCTCCCTTTTGAGTAGGGAGCTCTGCAGTGCTGCTGACCAGCTCTTAGCTGCAAGGGCCGACAGGATCTATATTGAGTTCTCTGATTCCCCACGAAACCTCTGGGGTTGGAATGGCGGAACGTTCTAATATGGTAAAAACTCATCATAGTTAGATGTGATCTTCTTGACGAGTCTGTTTGGTGGAGTTGTTCCTGAATCCGTATAACAGTTCCAAACAGTAGATAATTTTGAATGAACTCACACAGTATTTATGAGTTTGAAGTTTGAGTTGATTCTCAGAGATGCATTTTAAGAGATTGTTGATCTTGATAACTGTAATTAACAGAAAAAACAACGATCTGGTG
>CAZLZY010000330.1:0-2964 GCA_964564075.1 uncultured Spirochaetales bacterium | reverse complement strand
ACCTGTCTTCTCTTCGATTACATTAGTTATATCATCAATAATAAATATCATTCTTGATTATCTATTTATTGTGAGATTCGGTTGGGGGTTACGGGGAGCCGCCTTTGCGACTGGCCTATCTCAATTGGTCCCTGCTATCATATTCTGGGTTTTTATTTGTAGGAATAATACCTCCTTTAAATTGGTAAGACCTGTATTCAAGCTAAAGAAGATAGCCCATATGCTATATAATGGTGCTTCAGAATTCATTAATGAGTTTTCTGTTGGCTTAAGCACGATCCTATTCAATATGGCACTCATAAGTAGAATCGGGAGTATTGGTGTTGCTGCATACAGTATCATCCAATATATAACTATGATAACGATGATGGCCTTCTTTGGTATTGCTCAGGCTGCTCAGCCTGGACTGAGTTATAATCTGGGTGTTGGTAATCTAGATAGAATAAGATCCTTCAAGAGAGTAGCTCTTCATACGAATATCGTGATCTCAGTGCTATCTCTAACTTTACTTTTATTATTCAATCAACCCATTGCCTCACTATTTACGAGAGGGGATATGGAGGTTATGAGATTAACCTCACAGATCGCTAAGTATTATAGTTGGGCCTATGTACCAATGGGAATAAATATAACCATATCCATGTATTTCACCAGTATCCATTATGCTAGAGAATCTGCTATCACAGCATTATCAAGATCGCTTATACTTTTTATTATCTTCCTCTATACTTTACCTTTGATCATGGGGACTACTGGACTGTGGTTGACTGTACCCTTTACAGAGCTGGTTACTTTGGTTCTTGTTACCGTATTATTTTTAAAGAGGCCTATTGATGATGATTATATACAAAGGACTATTCACCGGTTGAAGGAGTCTCATCAGTAAATAATTTGAACATAAAAAAACGCTACTCAAATGAGTAGCGTTATACGGATGGGCCCACCAGGACTTGAACCTGGGACCCACGGATTATGAGTCCGTTGCTCTAACCAACTGAGCTATAGGCCCGTGAGATGTATAATATTGAAAAAGTGTGGTTCATGTCAAGTTATTTTGCTACACTGTCTTTAGAAATAGTCAAAACAGGGTAAATAAATATGCCCTTTCACATAAGATAAATCTATTCTTTCTTATAAGATATGACTTCAATATCTTAAGAGATCGCGTTTATCATAATTTTCCTCATATTAAGATTCTACGATCAGCGATGATGATAATCATGAAGTTCATGAAGAATTCAGCAAATAAACCTTTAATTCAGGGTTTTCATCAGGTATACTTATTACACAGCTGTCTTCACAGGCACATACACATGGTATTGGGAGGATTTTAATGGGAAAACGATTGATCATAGGTTTATTGATTTGTTTGGTGAGTGTATCAACTATAGCCGCAGGTGGTACAAGCTTCGTACTAGATTCATTTGATACGAACGGTGATGTACTTATAGGATTCTTTCCAACCTATATAACTTCAGGTTCAAGATTTTCAATGCCTTCTCTCATAGATGGGAATAGCACTGACCTTCTTCTCATCTCCGGTGGTGGTTATACACAAAGGCAATTATGGAGAGATGAGACCGGGGCAGTCCTTGATACTTATGCAGATATTGGTGCGGTAGATTTAGGAGAAGATGCCAGAAAATTCAATGTCATCACTGGTGAGTTGAAGATCCTATTTGAACAGGGGATATTCTGGAGCGAAGCTACTGATGATGATCTTGTAACTATCCAGATAGGATATAAAGGAAGATATGAACAGTATCTAGAGAATGTAGGAGGAGCAACTTCCTATTTTACTACTACTGGTATCGCATATCCAGAAGCAGCGGATCAGTTGATCTCGAATACCCTTGCCGGTGAATTACGATTAGAGACGGTAGTAAGTGAGAAAGTCACTGCACGTGGGATCGATGTAAGCATCGGTGTTGATTATGCGCCATTATGGATGCTCAATGATCTCTTAGGTGATGGAGTAGATTATTTTGCAGCACAGGCGACTATTGAGGGCTATCTTCCTTTGATGCAGCTAAAGAATGAGGAAGAGACAAAGAGTCTATTCGCACTCTATTTCGCAGACAGGATCAGAGCAGACTTTCTTCAGGGAGATTCAGTACCTGTATATGCTCAGAAGGAATCATCACTTGGACATAAGATGCGTGGTTTTGAATCTTTCAGCTATGCAACGAGTCTGAATGTAGTGAATAACTTTGATCTTAGGATCACTGGACCAGAGATCATCTCAGGTCTTTTCCCTCGAGCTGCGGTATTCTGTGATGTCGGATACTATATGGGACATTACAACAATACTTCTGGTATCACTGATGAAGGATTACTCCTCTCAGCTGGTGGAGAGTTCGCTCTTTCTATCATGGATTTCCTCAATGCCGGGATCAGAGCCAATTATGCGTTAATGGGAGATACCCTGACAACTGAAGAATTTAGCACAGATATCTTCTTAACACTTCATTACTAATAGTTTAGATCTTTAATAACATACAGGTCCTTCATCTGAAGGGCCTGTTTTCGTCTTACTCTATCCTGTCGGGATAGGAGAGGGTCTTCGTATACCCTGCTTCATTCAGCGTCTCTATCACCTGTGATGAATCGCCTTGTTCTATCCATCGAACCAATACTCTGATCAACCTCTTATCAGTCAGTTCTACAAAAGGTTTGAGCCCGAGCTTCTGTAGATTGGTATAGACGTTCAGTGCTGTAGCTACGGTCGAGAATGCTCCGATCTGGATTTTGAGATACTGTGCATCTTCAGCTCTATCATAGGCAGACTCAGGGGTATCAGGGAGATAGATTATCTGTAATGTCACTTCAGATATTCCCATCTCGACCATATCGATCTCGGCTGCGGCAGCTTGTGAGAGATCGATGATCCTATCCCCCACATAGGGACCTCTATCATTGATCCTAACCTCGACCTGCATACTATTAGCAAGATTCGTCACCCTC
>CAZLZY010000329.1:0-2985 GCA_964564075.1 uncultured Spirochaetales bacterium | reverse complement strand
TAATAATAAGCAACAATCGTGATACTGGAGATACCGAGTGAAAAAATCATTCCTCGAGGAAATTTCAAAATAGCTTTTACGGGGGATAAAATTGCATAAATATGCAAGTATTACCTTAGATCATGAGATTGATCTAAAAGTGAATGAATTTTTGAAAAATTTTCGGTATTATTGATATAACTCGTTGTTATATATAGAAAAAAGAGCCCGTTCCTGGTATAGTTTAGCTATGGAACCAAAATAGAGTTGGGTTACCTATAACCTGTTAAATAAGAAACAATTAGAAAATACCTAATGTTAACATCCCTTCAACAATTTTCGCATCAACTACTAAATACGTTGTATTTAGAAGCTCTTTCCTCATAGAATAGTCTATGATTATGCTTATTCATGTGATAGTATATTAATATAAACCTGTATAATTTATAGCATATTAATATAATATCATATGGAGGCACATATGCAAATTCATGATACCAATAGGGATTCAGAGGTTCTGAAATTCTTTAGAGAGCAACAGGTTCTTACCCTACCAGAACTAGTAACAGTATTGAACTGTTCTTCCATCACAGCACATCGACGATTGAAAGAATGGAACGCTTTCACCAGTTACAATCAGAATGGACAGTATCATTCTCTGCCAACTATACCCACCTTCAATTCAGATGGGATCTGGCAGTGGGGTGAAGTGTTGTTCTCCCGGTACGGGACTATGAAACAGACTGTTGTTTCTCTTGTACGCACATCCTCTGAAGGAATGGATCATCATCAACTAGAACATATTCTCGGAGTAAACCCGAAATATAATCTTTCACAGTACACTGAAATTCCCGGCATATGCAAAGAGCAGCATCATGGTCGAATCATCTATTTTTCCGACGACCCTGATGTGTATATTCGGCAAAAGAGAAAGAGGGTACCTCCTCTGCAATCAATCAAGCAACTGCCCAATGAAGCCCGTACTATTCTCATTCTCGTGACGTGTATTCAACATCCTGATATGAATATCGAGCAGCTTGTCCGGTACTTGAATACCCAAGGAATCAAAATCAGTAGAGACAGCATTACTGCCCTATTTGTACACTATGGGATTGGTAAAAAAAAACGGAATATGAAATAGTAAGGCTGCTGCAGGGACACTTAGATCAATTACAGCAAGACATTCGTGCTGATCATCTGTTCCCACGACCGCCAATCATCCATTTCACCCCCCAACAGCAGTTTTGCCCTACCTGCAGTACACACCTGCTCGTACAAAAAACCAGAAGAGGTAAACGGGCAGCAACCTTGGCCATCGGTGAGTTTCAGCCCCATGAGACCGTACGCTACTGCCCTAAGTGTGGAATGGTAGTTCACGACCAGGAGCTTCGCCAGCTGATCCCCGAAGGAGCTAATTTCGGCTATGATGTAATCGTTCATATCGGAACATTGCTCTTTCTCCACAGTAGAGATTATCTAGAAATCCAACAAGATATGAGGGATCGTAATATCTATATCTCCACAAGCGAGATCGGTGTGCTTGCGAAAAAGTTTGTGTTGTACCTCTCGATGCTCCAGCAGTCAATCAGATCCCAACTCAATGGATTACTACAGTTTCATGGAGGGTACATCCTTCATATCGATGGAACGTGCGACGGGGGCAGTCCCCATCTAATTAGTGTCCTTGACGGCATTACAGAAATTGTCTTGGACAACATAAAACTCACCAGTGAGAATGCTGAGGATCTGATTCCTTTTCTTCAGCATATTCGCTATTGTTATGGAGAGCCCATTGCTCTTGTCAGTGATATGGGAAAAGGTATAACCGGGGCGATTGCTACGGTATTCCCTGACATTCCTGCGTTCATTTGTCACTTTCATTTTCTAAAATCTGTCGGCAAAGGCTTAATGGAACAAGATCAGGTGATTATTCGCTCAAAGCTACGTAAAGCCAAGATTCGCTATAAATTGAAGCAAGTGAAAGTCCGTTTGGAACATCATATTACCGTCAGTGAGTCGCTTCTTGCGACTACATTGAGTAAGGGGCTTTCCGGTGATAGATGCGAACTCTCCTGTTCTCTTGAAGCTATGCCGTTTATTGCTGCCTATATGCTTGTGGTATGGATTCTTGATGCCTCAAGTACCTGTGATGGGTTTGGGTTTCCATTTGACCAGCCGTATTTAGCTTTATACCATCGAATTCGGGAAGCATTCCTTACCATACAACAACTCGTTCCAGTTAAGCTCCGCGGGGAGTGGAAAGACAATAGATGTTATGGGTGGGTAACCTCTTGTCTAAAAGATGTTATGGGTGACAAGGCTCTTGCCGTAGCTGCAAAACGGTTAACCGAAAAAACAAAGGTCTTCGCTCTCCTACGTCAAGCCATGAGAATAACCTTACCTGAACAAAAAAAAGGGCTTACTGATACGGGTGAAGTACCCGTTCACATGAAGACCATTCAGAAAGAGGTCAATCGTTTTTGTGTCAACCTGTCCCATCAGTATCCTCATAATGTGGAGTACCAGAAACTGATTGGAAAGATTCACGCCAAAGGGACCCAATTGTTTGCAGATCCCATCTCAGTAGAATCTGCTGCTGGTACGATACTCATCCAACCTCAGCGAACTAATAATTTATTGGAAACGTTCTTCCGTTCCCTTAAACGTTCTTACATGAAACGCAATGGATTCAGCGCCATGGGGAGAGCTTTGAAGACTATGCTCCAAGAAACACCCTTAGCAATGAATCTAAAAAATGAACAATATATGAAATTGCTACTAAAACCAGGACAGACCCTAGCAGAAAAATTTGCTCAAATCCATATAGAAGAGATCCGCCAGTGTTATAAAGAAAAAACTCTGGATTCCTGTGATTTGTATCCGAAGCTTAAGACGATAATCAGGTTAGCAGATCTTCCTAGTTTTATGATTTCATTCATGAAAAGGATTGCATCCTAACAGTACTTCTTTTGCGATTCTCTGTTTTTTCATTGTCCTATCCAACTC
>CAZLZY010000328.1:0-2991 GCA_964564075.1 uncultured Spirochaetales bacterium | reverse complement strand
AAAGCGGTCACACTTCCTTGAGGAAGACCTGAAGCAAGAAAATAGGCAACTTGCTGATTGATGATCGCAATTGATGAAGTAATCATGACTGGTAGCCAGTATTTGATAACTTGTCTCATATAGGGAGATTTCTCTTTTAGTACTGGAATGATCGAAAACCCTTGTTTTCTAAATACTGGCAGGAGGATCAGCAATTGCAAAAGACCTCCTACGATAACCCCTAACACAAATGCCATTGGATCCTGATATCTTCCAAATAGCAGTAAAGAACCTATAACAGCAAAAGAGAAACTCAAAGGTGCGATCGCGGTGATGATAAAAACTGATTTACAATGAAGTGTAGCACTTACCACAGCTACGATAGATATGAGTAATAGGTATATAGAAAAATAGGATAACATGGTACCCGATAACTCTATCTGAGAAGGGTCTGAGAAACTTGATATCGCACGAATAATCTGTTCATCAAAGAAAACGACCCCTAGCATCAAAGGTATTATGATAATCAGTTGTAGACCAATCATATTCCCTACAAGCACCTGAGATCGATTCTCATGCGTCTTGTCATCTTGTATCAATGATTTTGAGAGTACTGGGATATAGGCACTAGACAATGCCCCTTCTGCTAATAGTTTCCTTAGATTATTTGGTATATTGAATGTGAAATTGATCACATCTGCAGTACCTGTGGCACCGAAAATAGATGATATGATACTGATACGTATGATTCCCATGATCCTTGAGATCAACGTACTGATCATGATGACATAGGTATTCTTATCGGTAGAATCTTTTTGTTTGGTACTACTATTTTTTCCCATAAGCATCAAAGAACTCTTTTTTGAATTCTGTGAAACGGTTCTCTCTTATGGAGACTCTGATACGATCCATTAGATCCTTAAGATATACAAGATTATGTTCTGAAGCTAGCATGGAACCCAATATCTCTTTCGTCTTGAACATATGCCTAAGATAGGCTCTTGAGTAGGTAGTACATGCGGTACAGGTACACCCCTCTACGATAGGTCCATGATCAAACTCATGTTTAGCCTTCTTCATATTGATGAGACCTTCATGAGTGAATACAGAGCCATTTCTTGCAGTTCTCGTAGGAAGGACACAATCGAACATGTCAACACCATTCTCAACAGCTTCGAAGATATACTCAGGATTTCCAATGCCCATAACATACAGAGGTTTATCTCTTGGAATATGTTCAACGGTAAATGCTAAGAAATCTGAATACTGGTTGAAAGGCTCTCCTACTGAGAGACCCCCGATTGCGATCCCAGGGAAATCAAGTTCACTGATCGTCTGAGCACTTTGCTTTCTCAGATCCTTATAAAAATTCCCTTGAACGATACCGAAAAGATTCCCATCATATTCTTCACGATACCCCATCCATGTCTCTTTTGCTCTCTTTGCCCAGTCATGAGTGATCTTCATCGCATTGATAGAATCTTTCAAAGAAAGATCAGGAGGAGTGCAGACATCAAGACACATTTGAATATCACTATTGAGATCTCTCTGTATCGTAACAACTTTTTCAGGGGTAAGTTCATGGTATGATCCATCGATGTGAGAACGAAATGTCACTCCCTGTTCCTTGATTTTACGAAATGCAGCAAGGCTAAAAATCTGGAATCCACCACTATCTGTGAGAATATTATGTTTCCAGGAGCTGAATTGATGTAATCCTCCAAAGGATTTGATTACTTCGACCCCTGGTCTAAGGTAGAGATGATAAGTATTACCAAGTATCAGATTATACCCCATATTCTCTATCGTAGTATGGTGAAGAGCCTTCACTGTTCCGTTTGTCCCTACCGGCATGAAAGCAGGTGTTTCAACTCTTCCATGAGGGAGATCTATATATCCATTTCTAGCTTTTGAATTCGTATCCTGGTGGGTCAATGTAAATATCTTTTTCATGGTTATGTACGTACCTTCCTTAACATGAGAATACTCAAACAGGTGAAGACCCCTACAGGCAACCAGGCACCCACCACAGGTGGGATATAATGCTGTTTAGCTAATAGGATCGTAAGCATCTCAAAAACATAGTAAAACACCGAAATAATAATCGATATAAGCAGACTATACAAGAGTATATTCTTTTTGAAACGGCTCCCGAGAGAACATGAGATGATCACAACGATCAAGGGAGTAAGTGAAAAAGAGAACCTCTCATAATAATCAGTCTGTAGAGAGAGAAACTTCTTAAGATCGATAAATCTGATCCGTTCAATATATCTCTTAGCATCCTGAATTTTCATCTCCTGAATATCAAAAGTGATATCTCTGAGATCATTAGGTTTAAAATTGGTATCAGATATTACCATGAGATCAGTGCTCGATGAAGATATCCCTGTTTTTTCATCAATCGAATAGGTAATCACATCATTAAGCATCCAACTATTCTCTTTTTCTACATAGATTGCTTTCTTTGCATCGATTCTTTGTGTAAGAGTACCCTTCTCATCTCTACTCAGTATGATCAAAGAAGATATCTCAGCTCTTTTATCATTATAATATCTAGCATAATACACTTCATTACTTGTTTGTGAGATGAGTACTACATTATTGTTATTGTAGGAGGTAGAGTATCCAACGATCGTACTAGTTAGCTTCTCTTTCTCTGCAAAAGTATCAATAACAAGTAACTCTTGAAATAAAAACCCACCTAAGCTTAATACAAGACCTAATATAATCAAGGAACTGATAAAACGGAAATACGATATTCCAGAGTTGAGAATACTGACGATCTCATTTCTTGAATGAAGGCTTGATATCGTAAAAGTAATCGAGAACATCAGAGATGGAGATATAGCATAGGATATAGCTTTTGGAATATATAACATTGTCAAATAACCTATCTGTCTTAAAGGAATCTCATTGGTTATATACATATTTACATTTGAAAATAGATCTAAAAGAATCACGATCAAAGAAAAGAAAAGAATTGAATTAGTCATGCTCTTTAGGACCTGC
>CAZLZY010000327.1:0-2991 GCA_964564075.1 uncultured Spirochaetales bacterium | reverse complement strand
ATGCAGCGCTTGTGCCTAATCCTATATATGGACGCATCTCCCAATAATGCTGGTTATGCAGGCAGGTTTTCCCCGTCTTTGCAAAACTCGATACCTCATACTGTTCATATCCTAGATTCTTAAGATAAGAGGAGGTATCGACTGTTGTGATCTCGACATTCCCATTAATATCTATCTCTAATGAAGGATCAGCATGTAATGTTTCATAGAGTGCAGTACCCTCTTCCACAATCAGATCATAGACAGAGAAATGGTCTGGTGCTACCATTTTGATTATTTGATCGATGTCATCAGTAGTATCAGACATCCCTTGACCTGGGACATTCCCAATAAGATCTATATTGAGATCAAAATAGTCTCTAAAATCTCTTATGATATTCAGACCACGTAATGTATCTTCTCGAGTACTGTTCCTACCGATTGTAGAAAGATTCTTCTCATGAAGTGACTGTACCCCTACACTGATCCGAGAGATCTTCCCCTGCATTGCCGTTAATTTCTCTACATTGATAGATTCTGGGTTCATCTCTATTGAGGTCTCTTGTGATCTCCCATATCGATGAATGGAACTGATTAGCACTTCTAGTTGTTCAGGTGAGAGGAGTCCTGGGTTCCCTCCTCCAATATAGATAGTAGTAAAAGGTTTTTGATAGAGTTCTGTGATTTGATCGATCTCTGAACTGAGTCTACTAACATACGTATTCATTTGTTTGCCAGGATCAGCGCACGCTATTGAGTAGAAATCACAATAGTCACATTTCTTAAAACAGAATGGGATATGTATATAGAGGGAGAGATCATTACTACCTTTGAGGGCGGAGAGATCAATCAAGGATTCCCCACCTTGGTAATGGCCAGAACCTGAAGGATGCCTTCCCAAGAACTTCATCTATTGCTACAGGTCCGAAATACCGCCCATCTCCTGAATTATCTCTATTATCACCAATAGGCAGCATATAACCATCAGGAATGTAGAACCCATTATGGTATCGGGTGTACTCAGAACGAACCGAAAGATCCTGAGGGGCTAAAAGGGTTCTCGTCCGGTAGAATTCCAGATAGGTATGATAATAATCAGTTAGACCAAGATCATTCTTCTTATAGGTGTCTTCTATCCCTATCGGAGCCTGAATGCCCTCTTTCGCGTAGGCTTGTAATTGAGAATACGCTGTGAAAGATTCATAATCTTCTGGAGAGAAGAGTCTTTGTCGATAATCATTAAGCGCTGCTGAATCCCTGAAGCTTGCTTCTGTAACAGGATACTCATATCCAGAAGGCTGAATCATAACCTCCCCTTTATCAAAGGAGATCGTATCCTTCGGGTAACCGAGAAGACGCTTCACATAGAGTTGGGCTCTGGGATTCCCATCTTCATCCTTGTCGATATTAACGAGAGAGAAGGTGATCATATAGATCACTCTATTAAGGACATCAAAGACCGGTCCTCTAGAAATATAGTTAGGATTCTCGAAGATGATGATATCATCACGGTCTGGATCGATATAATCAAATGCCGTTGGTCCACCGGGATAGAGCTCCGGTCCGAATAGAGCTTTGTTCACAAAGACCCTATCCTTTATCAAGAGAGTGCTCTCCATGGATGAGGTCGGTATCTGATACAGTTGGAAGATGAACTGATTGATCAGAAAGACTATGACGACGGCCCAGAGGATAGCTTCAATCCACTCTCTTAACGGACCTTTCTTCTTGTTCTTCTCATCTGTGATTCGGTTCTTTGCTTTTCGCATTGTTAATCTTTTCTCAGTAAAAGCTACAAGTCTCTGAGAAAAGGAAGTATTCATTGTTTTTTCCATCTCTAAAAACCTATCATAATAGGTTTCCATTGACAAGTTATATACACATCTATAATCTACCGGATATGAAGAAAAACAAAATAAAAGTAGAGGATCAGGTAAAACTGGGACCAATAGTAGGTATTCCTCCAACAACATATATTCCGATCATGTATGCAGCAGGAATTATAATACTGTTATTTCTCCTGTTCATGTTACCAGGAATCATAAAAAATGGTAGTTATCTGATCGTAGAGACTCCCCTAGATTCTAGTGCGGTCTATTTAGATGATACCTACCTAGGTGAATCTGATATATCCCATTATATTCCCAAAGGGACCTATACTTTAACGATAAAAAAACCCTATTTCACAGATATGGTTATTGAAGATGCAAAAATACCGGGAAATCTGTTCTTCTCACTTATCCATAGAAAGAAGATTGAGTTCTCTACAGAGATGAAGATCTCAGATATCTCTGGATATCTGAGTTGGAGATTGGACCAGATAGAGCAGTGGTCACCGGTAAAAGCTTTCAGTGACACCTATTTCCTTCCTAAGATTTTCTCTGAGACTTCTGAAGATCTGATGGTTACCGATAGCCAGGGGGATCCCCTTGTCGTAACCTTCTTCACCTATGCTATTGGGTATCTACAATCTCAAGAGATGAAAGATGATTATGATAATGGTTTAAACCTACTTTCTGAAGATGTTCGTAATAAGATCATATCCACAGACACCTATGTTAACTATAGAAATAATAGTACAGCTGTAGATGAGGCAATGATTGTTGTTGATGGCTCTTATTCATCTATGCTTATAGATGATGTCTACTATCTAGAGGTTTCTGCTGATAAAAGAATTTCTCTAGGTCTTAAAGGAACTGATTCTACAGAACGTTATATCAGGTCCTTCTATATTTCATCGATCGAAGTGACAGAGGAGATGTTTGCTCGATTCATACAGGCTGAATCTGATTGGGGAAAAGATAATATCGTAGAACTGATAGCTAAAGGACTCGTTGACGAAAACTATCTTGAAGCAATAGCCATTGATTCACCAACAAAAAGACCTATCAGGAGTATCTCCTATAAAGCAGCTGATGCATTCTGTTCATGGTATGAAGAACAATTGCTAAAAGCAGATTTACAGGTTACGGTATCCTTACCTACTGAATATGAATGGGAAACTGCTTCATT
>CAZLZY010000326.1:0-2991 GCA_964564075.1 uncultured Spirochaetales bacterium | reverse complement strand
GAAAAATCTCGGGACGACGAACCGTGTGGGTTTCTCTATCCAGGTATCGATACGAATGGTATCCGGCCAGCTCAGATATTGAGCGATATCTATTCTCTGTTTTGTCAGCATCCAGGTCTTATGCTCTTTTAACAGATCTGAGACGGTGAGCTTATACGCTATCGAATGATATGATCCTGTCTCCTGCATCAATTGGATAAGATAGGTGAGATTCGTCTTCTCATGCTTATCAAGGGCATAGTTTGGGATAGTGAAGGTATGAGAATAGATCGTATCGTACTTATCCATCAGGAGATCCCCTTATTTCGGTATAGCATAGAAACGCAAGAGAGATCGTCCATATTTCCTATCATCATAACAGGAGAATCTTCCAAGAGTATCCGGGAGTGTATCTTCCCTAGGATAATGGATGATATAAAGACCATCAGCTTTGACGAGTTCACTTTGTATGACAAGATTTGAGAGTGTATCTTTTCCCTTCATAGGGAACGGTGGGTCTGCATAGACAACATCATAGGACTGAGGTGCAAGATGGCAGAACTTCTGGACAGACATCAGATAGAGGCGTATATCGGTCTCCACCATACTCATATTATTATTGATGGTCTTTCGTTTCTTACCGTCCATCTCTACAAGATGTACAGGGAAACAACCACGTGAGGCAGCTTCGATCCCAACAAGACCAGAACCAGAGAAGAGATCGAGGAACGAGAATCCTTCCATCGGTCCGAGGATCGAGAATAGTGATTCTCTCATCCTATCCATAGCAGGTCTAATGACTCCCGGTGGACATACTACGGTCCTTCCGCGATACTTTCCGCCAGTGATTCGCATGCACTGCTCCTTTTCTTGAGGCGTATTTTTGCTATGATAGTCATCTGAGAGAGATTATGCAATTGTCTATTCGACTAAGAGATCATCAAATGGGGGAACCTTCTGGAAAACTCTTCTGATCACGGTATGCTCTACGGTCAATAGAGCCTCATCTGCAGAAAGTATCTTCTGTGCATCAGTCCTAGCAAGCTTCATGAGGTCTAAGTCCCCTATGATATCAGCGAAGACGAGTCCAAGATATCCTGATTGTCTACCTCCGGTGATCTCCCCAGGACCACGAATGATCAGGTCCTGTTCTGCGATATAGAAACCATCATGAGATTCCTTCATGACCTTTAGTCGTTTCTTCCCATCCTCTTGCAATTCGGTAGAGAATACGAGGAATGCATATGCCTGTTCACTACCACGTCCTACTCTACCACGAAGCTGGTGAAGTGCTGCTAGCCCGAATCTTTCGGCATGTTCTATCACCATGCAGGTCGCGTTAGGAACATCTACTCCGACCTCTACGACACTGGTTGAGACGAGGTAATGTATCGATCCCTCTCTGAACTGGTGCATGACCGACTCTTTCTCATCTTCAGCAATACGAGAATGGATCAATCCCCCCTGGAACTCGGGGTACTCCTCTTTCAGGAACTGATACATGGTCTGGACATCCCGCAGCTCTGATTTCTCAGATGCTTCGATCTTAGGATAGACAAAATAGGCCTGATGGTTACGACCTAATTCTACCTTCACAGCATCATATACACGCTGTCTGCTCTTTTCAGCGGCAAGATGGGTAATGACCGGTTTTCGGCCTGGTGGCATCGTCATGATCGTTGATATATCTAGATCCCCAAAGAGGGTAAGAGCCATAGTCCTTGGTATTGGAGTCGCTGTCATGAGTAGCAGGTGGGGAGCTTTCCCCTTCTGTGATAATGATATTCTCTGAGCTACACCGAACCTCTGCTGCTCATCTATGATGGCATACTGAAGATCATGAAATACGACATCCCCTGAGAAGAGTGCATGGGTGCCGATGATACAATCGAGGCTACCATCTTTGAGTGCTTCTAAAAGAAGAGTCCTTCGTTTTGCAGGGACTGAACCGGTTAGTAATGCGATCCTTACACCAAGTGGTTCTAAGAAACGAGCAGCACTCTCTGCGTGCTGTTTAGCAAGCAATTCTGTTGGAGCCATGAAAGCTACCTGGCCACCTGCTTCAATGATCGGGAGCATCGAGATGAAGCCTGTGAGGGTCTTACCTGAGCCGACATCTCCCTGAACGAGCCTATTCATCGGATAGGGTCTGATCAGGTCCTCTTCGATCTCATGAAGGACCGTAACCTGATCTTTAGTAAGGGAGAAGGGTAGCGAGCCAATGAGTCTTTGAGCAAGGGATCTTTCATCATCGATATTTCTGAGAGTCATATCATTCAAATCACGGGAGTTCATGATCTCTCTTTTACGATTGATCTGTTTCCTTATCAGGGTTGCTTGTAGGTAGAACAGTTCGGTATAGGCTAAAGTCCTCTTCGCCTGAGCATAGGAGTCCATACTCTGGGGAAAGTGAAGATTCTGTAATGCCTCACCATAGGCAGTAAGCTGTTGTTCTTGTAAGAGCTTCGTTGGTAGCTGATCCTCTACATATGGGGATATCTGAGAAAGGAGGTTCTTCATATCACGTCGCAGGATATTCTGGGTAAGACCTGCTGTCAGCGGGTAAAGAGGCAGGATAGTTCCGAACTTATCAGGGAGTTGCCCCTCGATGAAAGGTTCAACCTCGAAAGAGCTACATTGGATCTCTCCATAGTGGTAACTGAAGTTCCCGTAGATATGGAAGGTACTCCCCACCGTTAGCATGTTCTCTAAGAAGTTGCGTCCAAAGCATAGAAGTGAGGCATATCCTGTCTTATCAGAGATGACTACCTTCAGGGTCTTCTTTATACCACCACCGATCGAATCATGTGCGATGATCTCAGCGATGACATAGGCAGATCTCTCTTCATAGGATTTTGCGAGGGTAGTAGGGTGTTGACGGTCTTCGAATCCGCGGGGGAGGTGAGTCAATAGATGCTCATAGGTGAGGATTCCCATGGAAGCATAGGCTTTTGCTCGGGAAGGGCCAACTCCCTTGAGTTCCCGAATCGATGTACGTACCTCACCTAGAAA
>CAZLZY010000325.1:0-2998 GCA_964564075.1 uncultured Spirochaetales bacterium | reverse complement strand
TCCTGTACAGATTGGTATCTTCCTTCGATCGATGAGCTTGAAATCCTCTATACGAATCTCTATGGTACTGAAGGTTGTGCTACTACATTCACTGAGAACGGTTTCTACTGGTCCTCAAGTGAAGCCTCTGCTACAAAGGCCTATTGTTTTGGTTTTGACGGGAGTGGGACGCAGTTAGAGGGAAACAAACTGTTGGCTAATGCTATTCGAGTACGCCCGATCCGTAATCTATAGCCTATGAATCAAGGTCAGGGGATAAGAGGTTCTTATCCCCTGATCTTAAGGATCTGTCCCCATGATAGAGAGAGCCCACTAAGGGAGTCTCCCACATGGGGCATACCGTAGAGGTTCTTAAGAATATAGATCCCGGCTCCAAGAGCTATGCTCTGTTCATGCTCTTCTGCTGCCCTGATACGCAGCGCATGGTCAGCTTCATCATACCAGCTCGAGCTTAAGGAGTCTTTAAGTACTTCAGTCACCAGATCGAAACGTTTGGCGAATATGGAGCCTAGGATGATCCTGTCAGGATCTAACATCCTAGCCGCCGGAATAAGTTTAATGAGAACAGTCTTAATGAACTCTTTGAGTTTCCTATCAGAGGATAGGATGAGTTTGAGATCCTCTTCTGCGAATCGCACCTTCTCGACAGGGGAGGTGAACCATGATTGTATGGAGAACTCTCCGGTGACGAAGCGTGAACCATACCAGATGTCACCATTGACGACCACGGCTCCTCCAAGTTCTACAGACTGTAGGGTCTGATCTTCATGTGTGATGATACGGGGTAGTACGAATATAGCATTCTCAAAAGGATCCTCATAGGTCCGATGAAAGATCTCAATACCGGCACAGCTATTGGCATCATTCTCTATGGCAACAGGTACAGGAAAATCCTTGAAGAGGCTCGATACGTCTAATGAATGGATCTTCAGGAGCCTTGATTCTATGATCTTAGAGTTCCGCTGGTCTACGATCCCAGAGATCCCGATACCTACGGCGATCACCTGAGTATGGTAGACTTTGAGAAAATGATCATAACTGTATTGCACTGCCTCACGTATGAACTCTTTTGGCTCCTTTGACCTATAGGTGACCGAAAGGGTGTCAATCACTTTACCGTTCAGATCGATGAGAAGAGACTGAGCACCACCTCTATCAAGGTCGATACCGATGATGTATGCAGCCTTTGCATTGATCTGAAGCAGCACGGGTCGTCTCCCTCCGGAAGGAGTGGACTTCCCACTTGATACCTCATTGATGATGCCGGTAGGGAGTAGCTCATTGATGATATGAGTAACTGTTGATCGTTTTAAAGAGGTTATACGTGATAATTCAGCACGACTGACTTCCCCCCGTTTTCTGATCTCTCCCAGAATAAGAGAGCGATGGGCCTCCCTTTGATACTCCTGGCTTACGGTGATCAAAGGGCGATACCATCATCATAGACGAACTTACCACCGATCATAGTCCTCTTCACATTGAGTTCTTTATCGCAGACGACTAGGTCTGCCTGTCGACCGGGTAAGAGTGACCCAAAGAGGTTGTCGGTCTCATAGATCCTTGCTGGGTTAAGAGTGGCCATAGGGATCGCTTCACTCCTACTCACGCCATAGCCGAGCATATGGCGGATACTCGCATTCATCGTGAGTGCGGAACCTGCGATAGTACCATCTTCCACACGACAGAACACACCGTTCTCAAGTCGGACATTATCACCTTTGACATCATAGATCCCATCAGAGGAGAGCCCTGTAGGTTTGAGAGAATCGGTTACAAGTACGATCTTCCCTGCAGGTTTCTCTTTTACGAGGAACTCGACAAGAGCAGGGTGGACATGGATCCCGTCAGATATGAGCTCACACGATATCTCAGGATGAATCAGGATGGCGCCAACAACTCCAGGGTCTCGGTGATGCATGGATCGCATGGCATTGAAGAAGTGAGCAGCATGAAGGATACCGGCCTCGATCCCCTCTACCATCTGCTCATAAGAGGCATTGGAGTGTCCTGCTAAGAGGAGTATCCCATATTTTTGAGCCTCATTCGCAAAGGCTCTCATACCTTTCAGTTCAGGGGCTACAGTCATTGCCGTGATAAGTCCCTCAGATGCATCCCAGTATTCCTTGAGGAGATCGGTATCAACAGCTCTGATAAAAGAGGCATCATGGATCCCTTTCTTCTTCTCTGAGATGAAGGGTCCCTCTAGATGGGTTCCCCTGATCGTCGCTCCGGGTAGGCCTTCACGTTGCTGGATCTTCTTTGCTTCAGTGATCGCACGGATAGCCCGGAGGGTGTGTTGTTTCTCTAGGCTCGCCAAGGTGGGGTGAAATGAGGTCACTCCATAGGCAAGCTGATGCTCTGCCATCTTCAGGATCGCCTCAGTCGTTGCATCTTCAGTCCCGTATCCGTGGATACCATGGATATGGGTATCGAAGAATCCCGGGGTGATGACTGCACCCTTGCAGTCGACCATCTCGTAAGCTGCTATAGCTGAGTAGTTCTCGAGTCTCTGAGTGGAGTATACGTTCTCTATCACACCATTGCGGATGAGTACGAAGCCACTTCGTATATGGGTGAAGCCTGTATAGATATCGGCATTGAATAGACAATAGGATTGGTTCTGTTCTTTTTGCATAGGATCCTTCTTTATGAGTTTGTTCACGCTGTTAACATACTAAAGATACTATTGATAAGAGCATTTTGCAAGGTCTTTTTTCCAGAGTGAGCTAGAAGACGCTACCTAGTAGTTGAGTATTAAACTTATCTAAGTATCTATTGCAAAAGTAATAAAATAGATAACAAAATTGGTAATAAAAAAAGAGGTAAAATTCATTGACTTACTTTTTATAAGTATTATAATAAGAATTGTAATAAGTAATTAAGACATGGAACCTATATGAGATAAGGGGATTATGACTATGACTAAACTAGGATTTGCATTTAATTTCAACATCCAACGATGTGAAATAGAAGTTGGTGATGAGAAGAGGATTATCGA
>CAZLZY010000324.1:0-3005 GCA_964564075.1 uncultured Spirochaetales bacterium | reverse complement strand
TCATCGAGATCGAATCCGAGAGCTGCAGATTCCTCCTTACGAGAGGAGAGTTTCCCATTGATTCGGTCAATGGCTGCTTTCACTTCTACTGAAGGGTTAATCTGTCCCGGAGCGATCCCTACCCAAGCTGCATGGCAATATCATCAAAGAATCTTGGACAGTTGATCCTTCCCTGCAGGACCTCTTCTGTCAGCCATTCTTCATAGATGTGCTGGCAGTAGAGAGCAAAATCATTACGATCTCGACGAACTGTCTTCCAATATTCATTCTGTGCTGCTTTACTGGCAGAATAGGATGATGAGAAGAACTGAATGAGGATCTCATAGGGGATCTGCAGTCCCATACCAACTAGCACTAGAGAGGACTTGATGAACTCCCCGAAGGCTGAGTTTGGTCTGGCTGGGTCGAAACTTTGGATCTCATCTCCCGGTCTCCCCTGCAGGACTACTCCTGGCTCCAATGAATAATCGGGAGCATCAGGATAGGGAGTCTCCTGATTCCTCATGATCGGGGTCTTCCCTAAAAGGGAACTGCCGTCTCCACTCGGAGTCTTAATGAATAATCCGAATAGTGAATTCACTTCACTAGCAGTGATCTCATTCTCAAAGTATCGGTCAAGTTTCTTGATAGTTTCATTCGCGGGAGATAAGAAGGGCTTCCCTCGATACTCTTTCGGTCGTTTCGGGGTATAGCAAAGATAAGCATTTCGTCTCTTACTCTTTGCCCCAATGAAGGGAACATAGACTGCCTTCTGATCTTCCAAAGAGTTCTCAGAAGGATGGACATATACTCCAACCGGTCTTCCATGGGGATCGAGTTTCACCCCGTTCACCAGGGCTTTATTGTTATTCTTCAAATGATCATTACGTACCCGATCAGCCTCGATGATATTCACCTTCAATCCATTGACGGTCCTATCCTCATAAGCTATGGGTAAGGTAACTAGCACATCTCCACTGGTGAGTTTCGAGAGATACATGAGAAACTGCAGCTGGTTGAAAGTAAACTGGCCATGGAAATCACAGTCAGTACTCTCTGCCCAGAGTTTCCACCGCTGGTTGATCTGGTTTTGGAGTACCTCAATCTGTTTTTTAGAAAGAGGGACTACCTTCTCCAGGATCGAGGGCTGCATCTTGAGACCGGTCCCGATGGTATTTGAGGCATTAATGTAGACTGCACCAGCTCCAATGGAGGTATAGGTCACCAGACTCCGAGAATAATTCCTGAGCTGTGCTAATGAGTAATCGGTATCATCCCCAACCGGCATAGTATTCGCTAATCCATATCGAGTCTTTCTGCCGGTATACCCAGCTGAAGATCCATGAGCATAGGCATCGATTGCAACCTTAGCCTGAATCTGCTTGATACCGGTAGATGGGGAGATATAGGTAATTAACTTATCGAGGGTGGAGATCTTAGAAGTTTGGTCTGACATGCAGTGGACCTCATAATCCCTCTAGGACATCGATCTCCTGCTACCAAAAGTGAATAACTTCTTTGATTTCAGCGATATTGGCTCTGGTGACACGTTGCTTGGAACCATCGGCATGAGTGATCTCATACGATGAACCACTAAGCATGACAGCCTGTAAAGCAGAGATTGCTTGATTTCTATACCCGATCATCTGATCTTTTTCTAACCCTAACATACCGTAATTGTAGTTAGGGTTAGAGGGGGTCACAATGTCAGGATTTTGTTTATTGAAATGTTGAATTCTTTTGACTCAAAATGGATCGTGAACTACCATGAGAATTTTAAAACATGTTCATTTCTAAGGAGGAAATAATGTATTCACATGAATGTTATGATAGGGAGAAACTCTATAATGAAGTCTGGGAGGAGCCAGTCTTAAAGGTAGCAAAACGATATGGAATCTCAGATGTAGCTATAGCAAAAATATGTAAGAAGATGAGAATCCCAGTACCTGGAAGAGGATATTGGGCCAAACTGAAAAGCGGAAAAAAATTGAAGAAGGCCTCTTTACCCAAATTCAAAGATTGTCCAAAGGTTCAAATATCAAGGCGAACTAAAGAGAAAAAGGAAGAAAAGACCATAGAACGAATGGTGCCAAAGGCTTTTGAAATATTGGAAGTCCTTACAACAAAAGAGCTTTCACCTGAAATGAAGATTATTTATGATCCAGAGGTCAGAATAACTAATCAATACATCAAAACTACAAAGAAAAAACTACAAGAAAATCTGAAATCTTATTCTAAGGTATATAATTACGGAAGGATCAATTCGAATAATGATGAATCCTTTGCAGTGAGTATAGGACCTGATAATTGTAAACGAGCACTTGCAATTCTACAGACTCTTTACACTGCCTTAAAAATTAGAGGGTTTAAAATTGGTCTTAATCCTAAAGATATTAAAAGTACTCCCCAATATTCACCATATTATCAGCAATATGAACCTACCCCAATATATGCAATTGTTCTGGATGAGTATATTTCTTTTAGAATAACCGAAGTATCCAAAAAAACTGAAATAGAGGAAAAGAAAAGAAAAAACACCTATGAACAATATGAATACATCCCAACTGGGAAACTTAAATTTGAAATTCTCCATTATGAATATGAAAGCTTCGTTAGATCAACTTGGAATGATGGGAAAAGACAGAGAATTGAGGATTATTTGAATGATATCATCATCAATATGATAAAAGCTGCTACTATCAATTTAGAAAATACAGCAATTAGAAAAAAGCGTGAAGAAGACTGGAAAATTGAAGAAGCAATACAACAGAAAAAACTTCAGTTAGAGAAAATCAATAACCAAAGGATTGGAAATCTTCTTGAAGATACTAAGAGAGATATTTCTTACAAGCAAATAAAGGAATATGTTAAGATTGTTACTGTTGAAGGGAAAAGAAGATTAGGGGAAGAGTATCAAGAATCTGATTTCCAGGATTGGGTTCAATGGGCTCATTTATATCTTGGTAAAATAAATCCTATAAATGGGGAATTACCAAGATATAAACTATAAAAGAAAAAATCACAGT